>JAJRDJ010000080.1 GCA_028678445.1 Methylococcaceae bacterium | reverse complement strand
TACTTCAGCCATTCGTCAGTGATTTCCGCCTGCCAGCCCTCGTGGATCGCCTGATCAAAAATGCCGTATTCATAGCGAATGCCGTAGCCGATGGCGAGGATATTCAGGCTTGCCAGCGAATCCATGAAACAGGCCGCGAGCCGTCCCAGCCCGCCATTCCCGAGGCCGGGCTCCTCCTCTTCTTCCAGCAGATGCTCCAGTTGCAGCGTGAAGGGCGTTACCGATTCCCCGCGCTCAGCCATGCGTCGACGCACCGCGGGTAACTTATCCGACTTCAGGCCGGCTTCTGCGACCGCCTGTTCGGCCGCGCGGAAAATGCCGAGATTCAACAAATTATTGCCGAGGTGCGGGCCCACCAGAAACTCCGCCGAGAAATAGCAGACGACTTTACGGTCCGTCTCGATTACCTGCTGCAGCGTCTCGACCCACTGCTGCAGGAGGCGGTCCCGGACGGTATAGGCCATGGCCTGGTAAAAATCATTCAGCGTCGCGATGGACGCGACGCGTCCTTGTTGGTAATAGAGGTTGTCCCGAAACGCCGCGGCGATCGCTGCACTACTCAGACCGGTGCGCGCGTTTTCAGGTTTGAGCGGCGGCTCGGCCGCAGTAGGGGTAGATGGGTTGTTCGCCATGCTCTTTCACTCTATATCTATTTCATCCATTACGTAAAAAACGGGACGGTGTGCATTCCCCGCATCAATCTTTCAGCCGTATCAGGGTGTTGCCACGCCGATGGGCATGGGCCGCTAGCCTGATTACCCCGGCTCTGCAAATTTCAGGTACCCGGCAAGTCCCTGAGCGAGGGTCGGAGATGGGAGCGGTCACCCAGCCGGGTCAGGAGCGGGCCATGTTCATGCATTTCCACCACCGCGAGCGAGGCCACGGAGACATTGATCCGATCCCGATAGCGGCCAATGTCCACACCGATCAACTGGCACAGCAGGATGCGAATGGTCGCCTTATGCGAGACCACGAGTACATCGCCATCCGGGTGCTTACGCCAGATTTCTTCCAGCACCGTCATGGCCCGCAGGCCGACATCGATGCCGCGCTCACCGCCGGTCGGGGCGTTCCAGCCGGCATCGGCGAGCCAGCGGAGATAATCCTCGCCGTGCTGCTGCCGGACGGCCTCGGCGGACAGGCCTTCCCACTCGCCATATTCGATTTCGCGGAGGCCCTCGCGGAACTCGGGCGCTTGTCCGGTGGACCGGCAGAGCGGCTCGACCGTGGCCCGGGTGCGCCGCAACGGGCTGGCGTAAATGCCGGCCCAGGGGTGATTGACATAGGCCGCAGCGAAATCCTCGGCCATCAACTGACCCGCGGGGCTGAGGTCGATGTCCAGACGTCCGCAATAACCGCCGGTACGGCTCGCCTCGGTTTCACCGTGGCGCAATAGATACAGTGTCAGAGCCATGGATATTCTCTAAGAAAGTCATGAAGGGTATCGGAAACCTGAACTCTGCAAACACGTCCCCATCTCCTTGGGGAATGGAATTTAGGCTGAGGGGTCACGGCCATCCATTAACCAGTTGGCGACTCGTTTTCCATCATCCCCGATCGGCTGGGGCTCCCATCGCACCGGAGCTCAAAACCGTGGAGCCCGGCCCCTTTTCATTTTTCAGGGCGCTCTCGGTGATGCCTTTAAGGAGCACGGCGACTCTCCCGTACAAATCCTGATACTCGGGATGGTGGTCCACCAAGTGCTGGATGTGCTGCAGATGATGGAAAGTCTCATGGAGAAAGGTGATGTCGAAGTCATCCAGCGGTTCGCCGCGCCCGAGTTTTTCCTCTAGCACCCGGGCTTGCGGAAGCCGCTGAGTCGTCATCCGCTCCAATACCGCCATGGCAATGCCCAAATCCTTGATGGTGTCTTCGGTCATGATCGTTGCCCATAAATGAATGAGGCCTGGATGGGGCAGCACGGTACCGCTGTCCAGGCTGAGGAAATGCCCATCAGACCGGCCAGCTCCAGTCGGCGACTTCCGGGAGATCCGTGCCGTGCTCATAGGCATAGTGGCGGCAAGCGAGCTGCTGGTTCTTGAACTGCTCCTTGGCGTGCGCGCCGGCCACATGCAGGCGGGGCACGCGGTCGATCACGTCAATCGCCAGACTGAAGCGGTCAATCTGGTTCTGGATCGCCAGTTCCAGCGGCGTGTTGATGTTGCCCTTTTCCTTGTAACCGCGCACATGGAGGTTGGGATGATTGGTGCGGCGATAGGCCAGCCGGTGAATCAGCCAGGGGTAGCCGTGGAAATTGAAGATAACGGGCCTGTCCACGGTGAAGAGGCTGTCGAAATCACGGTCGCTGAGTCCGTGCGGATGTTCGGTATCCGGCTGGAGCTTGAAGAGATCCACCACGTTGACGAAGCGGATTTTCAGTTCCGGGAAATGTGTCCAGAGCAGATCAATGGCGGCCAGAGCCTCCTTGGTCGGGATATCACCGGCGGCGGCCATGACCACATCCGGCTCCACGCCCTGATCGTTGCTGGCCCAGTCCCAGATGCCGATGCCCTTGGTGCAATGGGCAATGGCGGTATCCATGTCCATGTATTGCAGATGATTCTGCTTGTCGGAAACGATGACGTTGACGTAGTTCTCGCTCCTGAGGCAATGATTGGCCACCGACAGCAGGCTGTTCACATCCGGGGGCAGGTAGATGCGGGTCACCTTGGCGCTCTTGTTGACGACCACGTCGAGGAAGCCAGGGTCCTGATGGGTGAAGCCGTTATGGTCCTGCCGCCAGACCGTCGAGGTGATCAGCAGATTCAGGGAAGCCACTTTCGCGCGCCAGGACAGGTGATCGCAGATCGATAGCCATTTGGCATGCTGGTTGAACATCGAATCGATAACGTGGACGAACGCCTCGTAGGTCGAGAAGAAGCCATGGCGCCCGGTCAGCAGATAGCCTTCCAACATCCCTTCCAGAGTGTGCTCGCTGAGCATTTCGATCACGCGGCCATCGACCGCCAGTTCGGTGCCGTCGCCATCCTCGGGGAAATACTCGGCGATCCAGAATTTCTTGCTGATTTCGTAGATCGCGTTGAGCTTGTTGGAGGTGTTTTCATCGGGGCCGAATACGCGGAAATTGCGCATATTGTCCGCCATGACATCGCGCAGAAACACACCGAGCGGGCGGGTGTTTTCGGCCTCGATGCGGCCGGGCTTATCCACCGCAATACCGTAATCCCGGAAGTCGGGCATGCGCAGCGCCTTCTTGAGCAGTCCGCCATTGGCATGCGGATTGGCGCCCATCCGGCGGGGTCCGGTCGGTGGCAACTCACGGATGGCCGCCACCGGCGCGCCTTCGGCATCGAACAGTTCATCCGGCCCATAACTCCTTAGCCAGTCTTCCAGCAACTTGAGATGCGCCGGGTTTTTCTTGACATCGGCGATGGGAACCTGATGGGCGCGCCAGGAGCCTTCCACTTTGTGGCCATCGATCTCCGCTGGCGCGGTCCAGCCCTTGGGGCTGCGCAGCACGATCATCGGCCAGCGCGGGCGAACCGGAACGCCGGACCGCCGCGCCTCGGCCTGGGCGTCGCGAATCAGCTCGACGCAATGGTCGATCGTGGCGGCCATGGCCTGATGCATGGTGC
>JAJRDJ010000473.1 GCA_028678445.1 Methylococcaceae bacterium | reverse complement strand
CTGTAACCCGCCCCAAATTGCTAAAATTCGCGCCCAAGTAGACGATTCACCCATCATCAGTCGCAGGAGCGCGAATGTCCGATATTGATATTGCCCGTCAGGCCAATCTGATCCCCATTATCGATCTGGCCCGGGACCAACTGGGCATTCCCGCCAACGAACTCGACCCCTACGGTTATTTCAAGGCCAAGCTTGCACTGGATTATATCGAGGCTCTGGAAAGCCGGCCCGACGGCAAACTGATTCTGGTCACGGCCATCAGCCCGACGCCGGCGGGGGAGGGCAAGACGACCACGACGGTAGGCTTGGGCGACGCGCTGAACCGGATCGGCAAAAAGACGCTCATCTGCCTCCGGGAGCCATCGTTGGGGCCGTGCTTTGGTGTCAAGGGCGGCGCAGCGGGCGGGGGGCGGGCGCAGGTGGTGCCGATGGAGGACATCAACCTGCACTTTACGGGGGATTTTCATGCCATCGGCGTTGCCCACAATCTCCTCTCGGCGCTGATCGACAACCATATTCATCAGGGCAATGCCCTGGGCATCGACCCGCGCCGCATTCAGTGGAAGCGCGTGGTGGATATGAACGACCGGGCACTGCGCAAGATCGTGGCGGGGTTGGGTGGTCCGCCTAATGGTTATCCGCGCGAGGATGGCTTCGATATCGTCGTTGCCTCCGAGGTGATGGCGATCCTCTGTCTGGCGAAAGATCTAAATGATCTGAAAGAGCGGCTCGGGCGCATCATCGTCGGCTACCATACGGACGGCGAGACGCCGGTCTACGCCCGCGATCTCAAGGCGCATGGTGCCATGGCGGCGTTGCTGAAGGACGCCATCAAGCCCAATCTGGTACAGACGCTGGAGAATAATCTCGCCCTGATCCACGGCGGCCCGTTCGCCAACATCGCCCATGGCTGCAATACCGTGATGGCAACGCGTACGGCGCTGAAGCTGGCCGATTATGTAGTGACTGAAGCGGGTTTCGGCGCGGACCTGGGCGCCGAGAAATTCATTGACATCAAGTGCCGCATGGCGGGACTGAAACCTGCCGCGGTGGTGCTGGTGGCGACCGTGCGGGCGCTCAAGTTCCATGGCGGCGTCAAGAAGGAAGACTTGAATCAGGAAAACCTCGCCGCGCTGGAACGGGGTTTGGCCAATCTGGAAAAGCATGTCCATAACATCCGCGACCATTACCAGTTGCCGTGCGTGGTGTCCATAAACCACTTCACCTTCGACAGTCAGGCGGAAATCATCCTTCTGCGGCAACACTGCGAGGCGCTGGGTGTGGAGGTGGTAGTGGCACGGCACTGGGCGGAGGGCAGCGCGGGCGCCGAGAAACTCGCGCGGGTGATTGCCCACCAGGTCGATGAACATCCTGGCCAGCATGCGTTTGTCTATGACAATCAGGCATCGCTCTGGGACAAGATCGAGACGATCGCCAAGAAAATCTATGGCGCCGCCGGTATCCGGGCGGAGGGCAAAGTACGCCAGCAACTGGCGGAGTGGAGCGTCGCGCATCCGGAATATCCGGTCTGTATCGCCAAGACGCAGATGTCATTTTCCACGGACGCCACCGCACGGGGCGCGCCCACTGGTCATCATCTGCACATCCGGGAAGTCCGGCTGGCCAATGGAGCCGGGTTCGTGGTGGCGATCGCCGGCGACATTATGACCATGCCTGGCTTGCCGGAGCACCCGGCAGCCGAAACCATCGACATCGACGAGCATGGTCAGATCATCGGGCTGTTTTAGGGGCTAAGGGATGCTCCGTACCTGCAGCCGAAAGCACGACGCATCGGGTCCTCTCCCGTGATCGTAAGATTCCTCCCCGGGAGATTTTCGGATAAAGTATCCAAGGTGTTGTGAATACGATCCCGTTTGAATGCCGTGCCCACTGAGGATACACCCCCATATGGCGGTCTTTCGTGGCTGTCAACGGATTATCCGAAGAATTCTTCTTATACAACAAAAACTTACCGAAGGAGGTAATGATGAAAATCTTAAAGTGTGCTTTGGGTGTGTCTGTCTTGAGTGTCGTGCTGGCCGGTTCTGCCTTAGCCAGCGAAGACCTTTATCCTGCTTATAACTTTCAGCCCTCGGTGATTTATAGCAACGCCGAACTGATTGCGAAAACCTCAGGTGCCACATTTTCATCCAGCGCGGGTGGAGCGGCTGCGACGGTTCAGGCCGCAGCCCCCTCCGCTGAAGTTGATCCGAAATATCCAGCGGCCTACTTCACGCCCAGCATCATTTATCCGGCTCATTAATCGGGCACCACCCACCATGGCCCGGCCCATGCATCCCGGGCCGGGTCAGCAGTACCAAGTCCGGGAACGGTATCCATCGTTAGTTTGGGTGTTCACTAGAGTTGAAAATAAGGGTTAGGCACCGGTACCCAAAGCACTTTCGGGATCGCAAAAGGTCGCTCACAGGCAAGGCCAGTTCCGTAAGAAGAAACACTTTGCCTGGACCATAAAAAATCAGGGTCTTCGGCCGACAAGGCTGTTAGTCCTCCATAATAATAATCGCCATCACGGGTCGAGGCTTCGTTCAATGAAAGCGTCGAAGATCCACAAAATGGGCCGAAAGGGTGGCCCAGCGGAGCACGCGTTCGTTCCGCCGTTAACGGCCATCATTCATGGCATGCCGATTCTGCTTGCCTTGCTCGTGTTGCTTTTTTTTCCGGAAGCGGAGCTTTTTGCCCATGAACGCTGGATTCTGACTCCGGAACAAATTCAGGAGTGGAATTCCAAACCCACGCCGGCGCTGTGGAGCAGCCTGAGATTCATGAATGTCG
>JAJRDJ010000472.1 GCA_028678445.1 Methylococcaceae bacterium | reverse complement strand
TGATCCGGGCGAAGGGTGCGATTGGGCTATTATCCCCGAATCGCGGGGTCTGTGACAGGCCGCGCCATCACGTCTGGGGCTTCGCCTGGGCCGCGCTTTTCCGCGCCAGCCAGCGGAGTTCGGCTTCCCGGCGCTCCTTCAGGCGTTCAATCCGGTTACGCAGCCAGCCAAGGTCCTCGCGCAACAGGGTGTTTTCGGGCAGTTCGATGGCGAGTTGTTCAATGATGGCGCGGGCTTTCTGGTAATGCTCCAGCGCGGCATCCAGTTCTTTCGCAGTTTCCCGCCCGCGGCCCAGCTTGATCTCGACCACCGCGATATCGCGGCGGCGAATCCCGGCGAAGGCTGGACTATTGGCGGGATTTTCGGCAATGGCCAGAAAAGCCTGAAAGTGACCAGCGGCTTCGGCCAGGTCATCAAGGCCCGCGAGGGTGTCGCCGATATGGTTATGGCAGACCGCGACATCGCGCTGCCACTCCGGGTCGCCGGGGTCCAGCCGGGTCGCGTGATCGGCAATTGCCAGCGCGGTCCGGTAATGATTGAGCGCACCGGAAAGATCATCCCGGGCGCGTAATATATCGCCAATCCGGTTATGGATCGTGGCTGGTGCCCGCGCATAGCGGACCTGATCGGCATGAGCATCGGCCAGTTTGCCGAAAATCGGCAGTGCCTGCTCAAGCTCGGACATGGCCGCGACGGGTTCGTCGAGGCCGATATACAATTCTGCGA
The DNA here is from genome assembly GCA_028678445.1 of Methylococcaceae bacterium. Taxonomy (GTDB): domain Bacteria; phylum Pseudomonadota; class Gammaproteobacteria; order Methylococcales; family Methylococcaceae; genus UBA6136. The sequence goes on along the minus strand of JAJRDJ010000472.1, from coordinate 2,946 downwards.
TTCGCGCATGGCTGGACGCTAGATCGAACCGCAAGGCCGGATCGGCAGGCGCCTGCTGAGCGAGCTTGGCAAGGAGACCATGGGCCGCCTGTTGGCTTTGCAGCGCACTTTCGAGGTCGTTCCGCGCCTGCTGAAGGTTACCGATCTTGGTATGCAGGCGCAGCGAATCATGAATGCGCTCCAGCCCCTGGGGTTCCTGTTTGGCCATGAAGGCGCGAAGCCCCAGGCTCTTCCGGTAATGGTCGAGCGCGGCCGGTAAATCTCCCTGCTCTTCCAGTAAGTCGCCCAGTTGCTCCTGCACCCTGGCGAAATCCCGCTGGCGGGCACTGTTGTGGGGGTCTACGGCCATGGCCCGGATGAGATAGGCGCTGGCCGCCCGGTAAATCAGCATGGCCCGCTGACGGGCGCCATGGCGGAGATCCAGGTCGGCTAGATGCAGGGCGAGCCGGATGCGTCCGGTGATTTCGGACGGGCTGTCCTCGGCCTCGATCGGCCGGTCGCGCAAATCCTCAATCAGCTTCCGCCCATGAGGCGCCACGGCGGCGAGCCGCAACCAATCGTTGCTCTGGTGACAGGATTCGGCGATGACGTAGAGCGCTTGCAACGCGGCCTCGCGCAGATGTGACTGCCGGGGTGAGGCGGGAACGATCTCTGCGAGGGCCTCGGCAGCGAGGCGATAAATCCGGATCCCGCCATCCGTGCGTTCCGCCAGGGCATGCGTCACCAGGCTGGTGGCGCCTTGCTCGACATAGTCCCGGGCGGCGTCGGCGGCCAGCGGTTCATCCTCCGGTTCATTCAGGAAAATGGTGAACGGATCTTCCTTGTGTTCGTCCGCGCTCAGACCGCTCAGTACCAGGCATTCCGCCACGAACTCCAGGGGCAGGTCGTGGTCCGCCAGGGCCGCCGCCAGGCGTAATATGTCGCGGGCCGGACCCTCCAGCTTGCTCAGCGTATCGAGCAGGATAGAGGCGCAGTGGATCTCGTAGCCCTCGGGAAATTCGCCGGCCCATGCAGCAGTCAGTCGGGTGGCATGCCGGTGTTGTTTTTCCAGCTTTTGCAGCAGCCAGGCGTAGGTGGCGCGCCGATGACGCCGGTGGTCTTCCGCCAGAGCCGCGACCATGGCGGCGAAGCGCGGATGCCGCCCGACTTCTTCGAGCAGCCAGTCCACCGCGTCTCGCTCCTGTCCACTCACGAGCATTTTCCCCCGTGTCAGCACGACGGCTCCGGTCTGTTCATCCAGGATCGGCAGATGGATGGGTTCCGCCCGGTGGTCATAACGCTGACCGTGGGTAATGACGATGGTCCGTCCCAGCTTCCCCGCAAGGACGGGAGCCAGCCACTGGCGAAGGACCGGGCCGTTGATCCCGTCCGGCAGATCGTCGACGATCCACAGAAACGGTTGGCCATGCGCACTAATCAGTTCACCCAGCCGTGCCAACAGCGCCTTAATCGTGCTGTGATCATCCAGCGGCATGTCCGGATTGATCTGGCGGAGCAAGCCGAGCAACTGGGGCTTCAGCGCCGGATTTTCCGCGAGTTCGCGCAGTCGTGCCGCCGGCCGGGCCTCCTGTGCCGAGAGCCGGTATATGCCGCCCGGATAGGCGGCGCCAAAGCGAAAGGCGTACTCCCGGGTCAGAGTGGACTTGCCGTGACCTGGGGCGCCGGATACCACCACGAAATGCACGGGCGGCCGGTCCGTGACGGAATCGGCCGGCGGGTGGAGGGCATCGTGGATGTCCCAGAGCTCACGCTCGCGCCCGGCAAAATGCGCGGGTCCATGACTCAGCCGGTCATAGGGCTCCACCCAGCCGGAATGGATAATGGGGTAAAGACCACCGAGACTTCCAGTCAGGGCGGCGCAGCGCTGCTGCAGGCGCTCGGCGAGCGTGGTGAGATCGGGTGCATCCGGGAGGCCGGGCGCCGAGGCGATGATGCGATCGCGCAGATGCATCGGGTAAATATGCTTCAGCCCGGTCTCCGCGTTCACGATGAGAATCCGCTCCGGGGTGGCCGGTAGCTCTTGCCGGCGGGCGATGACGGCCATTGCCAGATGGGCCTGGCAGCTACGGGAACGAAAAAAATCCTCGGAGGCCCAGACCAGCATGGCCTTGGCGGTAGCCAGCTTCGGCTGCAGCTCGGCGCCATGGCCGGCTTCGAAAGCAAAGCAGGAGGTGCCCCGGGCAGCCAGGGCAGCGGTGAGGCGCTTGACGGGCGCCACCGAAGCCGGTGTGTGGCAAATGAAAAGATCGTGGGGGCCGGACAAGAATACAGCTCCTGGCGGAAGTGTCGGATACAAACGGCGGGCATTGTATCTCGAAAGGCTACAAAGAGGCTCTGCGCACCGGTCGTCCGGTACTTGCCGGACGTGTCCGGGCCAATCTGGCGGGTGTCTGCCAAGTCCCCGCGGGTTGTGTATGATTTCACCTGAAACTCTTTCATCATCCGAAGTCATCAAGCTATTTCATGACGGTTCCGGTCTGGTCGTTAACGCTCGAAGGCGACAGCGGATTGTGTTTGTCTCTCTCGGGAGACTGGTGCATTCCGCATGCCGGCCTGATGGATCTGCCCTCTGTGGTGGCTGACCTGGGGCAGCATCCGGGGATTCGCTCGGTGATACTCGACACCCAAGGCCTGGGGCGCTGGGATAGCGCCTTCATGACCTTCCTGATCGACTTCATACAGGCCTGCGCGGCGCTCAATGCATCGGTTGAGACAGCGAGGTTGCCGCCGGGCATCCGGTCCTTGCTCGATTTGGCTACCGCCGTGCCCGAGCGGGAGGGCGCGCGGCGGGAGACATCACGGGTTGCCTGGCTCGCGGAGCTGGGAGAGAGTACAAGAAGGCTTTGGACCGACGCCCTTTTCCTTACCCGCTTCCTCGGTGAGGCGACGCTTGCCGGGCTCGCGTTCATCACGCGCAGAGCGCGCTTCCGCCCCATCGATCTGTGG
>JAJRDJ010000471.1 GCA_028678445.1 Methylococcaceae bacterium | reverse complement strand
CGGGAGTGTGCAGGGTGAATGGCGGGGCGCTGCTGGCCCGCTTAGCCCCCTAAGCTATCTTGCAGTGCAAGTTCGTACAATTCCTCATATTGCCGGGCGCTGGTTTCCCAGGAAAAATCCTTGCCCATGCCGGTTTTCTGCATTTGTTCCCAGGCGGCCCGGTCCTGATGGAGTGCAATCCCCCGCTCGATGGCTTCCAGCAGCGCATCGGGCGTCGCTTCATCAAAGACGATTCCGGTCGCCGTGCCATCCGCCAGCGATTCGGGGGTAGCGTCCACCACGGTATCGGCGAGTCCTCCCACGTGGCGTACCAGAGGCACCGTGCCATAGCGCTGGCTGTACATCTGGTTGAGTCCACAGGGCTCGAAACGTGAAGGCATGAGGAAGATATCGGCGCCCGCCTCGACCAGATGCGCGCGTCCCTCATCGTAACCAAAGCGTATGGCGAACCGCTCCGGAAAGAGCTTGCTCCATTGCAGCAGGGATTTTTCGTAACGCGCCTCGCCGCTGCCTATCATGCTGATCTGCAGGGGCATGTTCATCAGGTTGGGCATGATGTCGAGGAGCAGGTCCGTGCCTTTTTGCTGCACCAGTCTGCCGACCCAGGCCAGTAACGGCACATCGGGGTTCACCGGCAGCCCGAAGTGTTGCTGGAGGGTGGCTTTGATCTCCAGCCGCTTGCCGATGGACTCACCATCGAAGTGAATGGGCAGGTAAGGGTCGGTGGCCGGGTTCCAGGACTCGGCGTCGATACCGTTGAGAATGCCGCAAAGACGATCCTTGCGCTGACTCAGCAGGCCTTCCAGTCCGCAGCCGAACTCCTTGCCCTGGATCTCCGCGGCATAGGTCGGACTGACGGTGGTGATGCGGTCCGCGAAAGTGATGCCGCCCTTGACGAAACAGAGCTGATCGTAAAACTCCAGCGCAAGCGGCGACCAGTAGCGGGTCGGCAAGCGCAGCCTGACGAAGGTTTCGCGCGGGAAAAGGCCCTGGTAGGCGAGGTTGTGAATGGTGAAAACCGTCGCGGGCCGTTGTGGCTCGTCGTTCAATAGTGCCGGTATGAGCCCCGTCTGCCAATCATTGCAGTGTACGATGTCGGGTTTCCAGTCCAGGCCCAGCCGGTTACTCGCCAGTTCCACCGCAAAGTGGCAGAGCAGGGAGAAACGTTCGGCATTGTCAGGCCAGGGCTTGCCGTCAGGCCCGAGGTAAGGGTTGCCGCCACGGCCAAAATAACCCTCATGAACCAGGCCGTAAACCGGTACCTCCGAGCCCGGCAACAGTGCGGACAAGAGGATGGGGCTCTTGCTTTCACCGGGCAGCCGGAGCGGCTGGAAATCCCCGGCCGCCATCGCCGAGGTATAGCCGGGGATAAGGATATGTACATCGTGGCCGAGCGCCTTGAGTGCGATCGGCAAACTTCCGGAGACGTCCGCCAGACCGCCGGTTTTGATCAGCGGGTAGGCTTCACTGCTGACGAACAGGATTTTCTTCATGCACTGTAGCGTCGCTGGTCTCGGAAATTTCTGGGGTGGCCTGGAGGGACAACACGATACCCGCCAGAGGCGGGATGGTCAGGTTGATGGAGTAAGGTCGGCCCATCCATTCCTTGTCTTCCGATTCCAGTGGGGGATTGCCGATGTTGCCGCCCCCGTAATAGCTTGAGTCGGAATTGAAAATCTCCTCGTAAATCCCCGCCTCCGGGACGCCGATCCGGTATTCGTGCCGTGGGATGGGGGTGAAGTTGAAGACGACAATCACAAACTCGTCGCCCGTCCGGCGCAGATAGCTGAGTACGGATTGCGGTGCGTCATGGCAGTCGATCCATTCAAAACCCTCGTGATCGAAGTCCTGGCGGTAGAGGGCCGGGGTGCTGGCATACAGGCGGTTGAGATCGCCCAGGGCCGTGGCAACACCCTGGTGCAGCGGGTAGTCGAGCACGTACCAGTCCAGTTCCCGGGTGGCATTCCATTCCGTGCCCTGGCCGAATTCGCAGCCCATGAACAGCAGCTTCTTGCCCGGGTAAGTCAGCATGAAGGTGTAGAGCAGGCGCAGGTTGGCGAATTTTTGCCATTCATCACCCGGCATGCGAGCCAGGAGCGATCCCTTGCCGTGTACCACCTCGTCGTGCGAGAACGGCAGGATGAAGTTTTCGGTGAAGGCGTAGAGCAGGCCAAAAGTCAGCTGATCATGATGGTAATGCCGGTGGATCGGATCCTTGCTGAAGTATTCCAGCGTGTCATGCATCCAGCCCATGTTCCATTTCATGGAGAACCCCAGACCGCCCGTCCAGGTGGGGCGGGTGACCTGCGGCCAGGCGGTGGATTCCTCGGCCATGACGAGGGTGCCCGGGCATTGCTGGTGCGTGACAGTGTTCAGTTCGCGCAGGAAGGCGATGGCTTCGAGGTTCTCGTTACCACCATATTTGTTGGGTATCCAGTCGCCGGCTTCGCGGGAGTAGTCGAGGTACAGCATGGACGCCACGGCGTCGACGCGCAGGCCGTCCAGATGGAATTCTTCCAGCCAGTAAATGGCGCTGCCGATCAGGAAGTTGCGAACTTCGTTGCGGCCGTAATTGTAAATAAGAGTGCCCCAGTCGCGGTGTTCGCCGAGTCGGGGGTCTTCATGCTCGTACAGTGGCGTGCCGTCAAACCAGGCGAGGCCATGCGCATCCTTGGGGAAGTGGGCGGGTACCCAGTCCAGAATGATGCCGATGCCCTGCTGGTGACAGTAGTCAACGAACCAGCGGAAGTCATCCGGAGAACCAAAGCGGCTGGTCGGTGCGAAATAGCCGGTGGTCTGATAACCCCAGGACCCGTCGAAGGGATGCTCGGTGATGGGGAGTAGCTCGATATGCGTGAAGCCGAGTTCCTTGACGTATTTGACCAAGGGCTCCGCCAGCACCCGGTAGTTGAGGAACTGGCCCTGTTCGTCCAGGCGCCAGGAGCCAAGGTGCACCTCATACACGGCCATCGGCTCATGCAGCCATTCCCATTGGCTACGCGCTTCCAGCCACTTCGCGTCCTGCCAGGCAAAAACATCCTGTCCCACCACGATCGAGGCGGTGCTCGGGCGCAATTCAAAGCGCTGCCCGTAGGGGTCGGTTTTGAGCAGAATAGAGCCCTGCTGGCGGTTACGAATCTCGTACTTGTACAGGCAGTCGACCCCCAGACCCGGGATGAAGAGTTCCCAGACACCACTTCCACCGCGGGAGCGCATGGTATGCGTCCGGCCGTCCCAGTCGTTGAAATCACCCACTACGCTGACCCGTTCGGCATTCGGCGCCCAGGTAGCGAAGCGTACCCCGCTGACACCCTCCACGGTATGCGGGTGCGCACCGAGAACCCGGTAGATGTGGCGGTGTTTGCCCTCGCCGAACAGATAAAGATCGAAGTCCGCGATTTGGGGCGGGAAGGTGTAGGGGTCGATGTGACTACCCGCCTGGCCTGACTTGTCGAGCCAGTGGATGGCGTAGTGTTCAGGAATTTTGTTGCCGTGTGCGACCTGGCATTCAAAGAGGTCCGTGCCGGGAATTCGCAGCATTTCCGGACCGTTGCTCCCCACCCGCGCCGATTCGGCGTGGGGCAGGAAGGCCCGGAATACCTCCTTGCCGTCGATGGGGTGACGGCCTAGCGCCGTGAAGGGATCGTGGTGGCGCGCCTTGAGGATCAGTTGCAGGTCTTTGTCGAGGCTCGATTCGATCTCGCTGGCGGGAGATTCTTGCTTGTTGTTCGAGTTCACTTTGAGAGGCCTCTGGTAGTAGAATACGGGCTTAGCGGACGCCCTGACACAAATTAGAATCTTAACAAATCTGCGCCTCCATTGCGCGCCATGGCCACCAACCGGAGTTCAGTCAATGCCAGAATCACTCAATAAATCCCGTTTTGTCAGCCGGATAACCCGGCACACACTGGCATTGGTCCTGGCGGGTGGTCGCGGCAGCCGGCTGCATTCGTTGACCGAGTGGCGGGCCAAGCCGGCCGTGCCTTTCGGCGGAAAGTTTCGCATCATCGACTTTCCCCTTTCCAACTGCCTGAATTCCGGCATACGCCAGATTGGAGTATTAACCCAGTACAAGGCTGATTCGCTGATCCGTCACATCCAGCAGGGCTGGGGATTCCTGAGGGGAGAGTTGGGCGAGTTCGT
>JAJRDJ010000470.1 GCA_028678445.1 Methylococcaceae bacterium | reverse complement strand
CAGGGCTCACCGGCTGGTTCAGAGGGGTAGCGCGCGCGGGGCTGGCCGGTGGCGGAATGGCGGGCCGGGAGACCTCGGTCGCCGCTGTTCCGGTATCTTGAACCGGGGCGGGCTCCGCTGTTGCCACGGGTTGCTCACCCGCGCCAGTTTCGATTACGGCCAAGAGATCACCGCTGGTGACAATGTCGCCTTTGCTGCGGCGGACTTCCCGCAGGATGCCGGTTTCCGGTACGGGCACTTCGAGGACGACCTTGTCGGTTTCAAGGTCAATCAGGCTGGCGTCCTTGGTCACGGTGTCGCCCGCCTGGTGGTGCCAGTCCAGTAAGGTGGCATCGCTGACCGATTCGGGGAGGTTGGGTACAAGCACTTCAATACGCATCTGGGATTCCGTTGGTGAGGCTAGCGGGGAGAGGGGCCAAACAGGGCGTCCTGGACCACCTGTTTTTGTTGCTCGATATGCCGGTGGAACTGGCCGACGGCGGGCGCGGCGCATCGGGGGCGGCCCACGTAGCTGAGGGTCATGTGGTTAGTCAGCTGGCCGACCAGGCGGTGCTTGATCTGATACCAGGCCCCCTGGTTCTCCGGCTCTTCCTGGCACCATACCAGTTCCCGAAGCTGCGGGTAACGCGACAGTTCCGCCGTGAAAGCCTGGAACGGGAAGGGGTAGATCTGTTCGATACGGAGAATGGCGACATGGTCGAGCTGGCTTTTCCGGCGGGTTTCGATCAGGTCGTAGTAGACCTTGCCCGAGCAGAGAACCACGCGCGTCACACTGGCGGGCTCGTGCGCATCGGTTTCGCCAATGAGGACCTGGAAGCCGCCATCCGTGAGTTCAGCGAGACTCGATACGGCCAGCTTGTGCCGTAGCAGACTTTTCGGGGTCATGACGATCAGCGGCTTCCGGTAAGGCCGCAGCATCTGTCGGCGCAGCAGGTGGAAAATCTGCGCGGGCGTGGTTGGGACGCACACCTGGATGTTCTGTTCGGCGCAGAGTTGCAAATAGCGCTCGAGCCGGGCGGAGGAGTGTTCCGGACCCTGTCCCTCGTAACCATGCGGCAACAGCAGGGTGAGGCCACAGAGCCGACCCCATTTGCTCTCGCCCGAGGTGATGAACTGGTCGATCACAACTTGGGCGTTGTTGGCGAAATCACCGAATTGCGCTTCCCAGATGACCATCACCTCAGGGGCCGAGCTGGCATAGCCGTATTCGAATCCCAGCACGCCTTCTTCCGAAAGTAGCGAATCGAAAATTTGGATCGGCGCCGCCGGTGCCGGGAGATGCTGCAAGGGGGCATAGGCATCCCCCGTGGACTGGTCATACAGGATGGCGTGGCGGTGAAAAAACGTGCCGCGTCCCACATCCTGGCCGCTCAGCCGTATGGCATAGCCATCCGCCAGAAGGGTGGCGTAGGCCAGATTTTCGGCGAAGCCCCAATCCGCTGGCAACTCGCCGGCCGCCATGGCGCGCCGGCTGTCGATGATGGCGGCAGCGCGCGCATGCAGGGAAAAGCCGGGCGGGAGTCGCACCAGAGCTTCCGCGAGCATTTCGAGGCGTTCCGGCGGCACGCGGGAATCATATGGCACTGTCCAGTTCTGTCCGAGATAACGGACCCAGGACGGTTTCGGGTAGATCCGATCCCCGTCTATCATCGGGCGGGAGACAATATCATCGCGGCCCAAGGCGGCCTGATAGTCGGTCTCCAGGCGTTTTTCCTCTTCCGCTGTCAGGATGCCCGCCGCGATCAGCTGATCCGCATAGAGTTTCCGCACGGTGGGTTGCTGGCGGATATAGCGATACATGGCCGGCTGCGTTACGGCGGGTTCGTCGGCCTCGTTATGGCCATGCCGGCGGTAGCAGATGAGATCTATCACCACGTCGCGCTTGAACTTCATGCGGTAATCGACGGCGAGCTGAGTAACGAACAGCACGGCTTCGGGATCGTCGCCGTTGACATGAAATACCGGCGCCTGGACCATGTTGGCGACATCGGTGCAGTAGAGGGTGGAGCGGGCGTCGAAGGGATTGCTGGTGGTAAAGCCGATCTGGTTGTTGACGACGACATGGAGACTGCCGCCGGTGGTGAAGGCCCGGGTCTCGGCCATGTTGAGGGTTTCCATGACGACGCCTTGCCCGGCGAAGGCCGCATCGCCATGGATGAGGACAGCCATGACTTCATCCTCGCCATTCCCCTCGCGCCGGTCCTGCCGCGCGCGGACCGAGCCCTCGACGACGGGGTCGATGATTTCAAGATGCGAGGGATTGAAAGCGAGCGCGATGTGCACGGGGCCGCCGCTGGTCTGGATGTTGGACGAGAAACCCATGTGGTATTTCACGTCGCCGGCGCTGACGAGCGGCGAATCAGCCGAGGTACCCTCGAACTCCTGGAACAGGGAGCTGGGTTTTTTACCCAGAACGTTGATCAGCACGTTCAACCTTCCCCGATGCGCCATGCCGATCACCAGCTCGCGGACACCCTGGCAGGAGGACCGTTCGATGCTTTCGTCGAGTAACGGAATCAGGCTTTCCGCGCCTTCCAGCGAAAAGCGTTTCTGCCCGACATATTTCCGATGGAGATAGCGTTCGATGCCCTCGGCGGCAGTCAGGGCCCGCAACAGGGCGTGCCGGGTTTCAGGATCCGGCCGGACCCGGCCCCGGGACGTTTCCAGGCGGGTCTGAATCCAGTGCTTGATGTCGCTGTCGACGATGTGCATGTATTCGGCACCGATGCTTTCGCAATAAGTCTCTCGGAGCAGCGACAGAATGTCCCTGAGGGGCAGCCGCCGGGAATCATGCAGGATGTCGACATAAAAGGGCTGGTCAAAGTCGTCCAGGGTCAGCCCGTAAGTGGCGGGGTCCAGGTCTTTCAGGACCGGCGGAGACACGAGCTTTAAGGGATTATTGTCCGCAACCTGGTGCCCCCGGGTGCGATATTGGTAGATCAGCTGATCAACGGCCGCCTGCTTGCGCAAGGTGTCTTCGAGTGGACGATCATTCCTGCCGACGGCAGGCTGCAACCTGCGTGTTCGGGTCCTGACGTCGCGGGGTTCATTCTGGATGGAATGAAATTTTTCTCGCCAGCTGGTATCGACCGAATCCGGATCACGCTGGAACCGGGCATAAAGGTCTTCAAGAAAACCCAGATTATCCTCGGCAATCGCCGAGGAGCCTTCAAACAATTCTTGCAATCTTTTCATGATTAATTACTTTTTGTGCAAACGGTGCGCGGGGCATCGCCAACGGGAGGCAGCCTCACGCCTATCTTCGTGTCCTGTCCCCATACGTGCTGTCTTAAGGAGGGCATTTGTGCTTCAGTCAACGGGAGTGCCGGTTTTGAGTATTCATCCCGGCTAGGCAGAAAGCTCCTCTTTGAACCAGATAAACCTAATAGTTTCCCTGATTTTGACGGAAAAAACCTTAAAGAAATGCGTTCCGCCCTTAACTCTTCCGAAGCGTGGTCCATGCAGGCCTTAATTCCTGACTAAAATAATTGGCTATTGGGGCGGGACATGGGAGAATTTTGCTTATTTGCGATCGGTTAGCCATGGACACGCTCACTCCCGTCCCGCCTCTGCTCAAAGACCGTTTTGGCCGGCATGTCAATTATGTCCGGGTTTCCATCACGGATCGTTGTGACTTTCGCTGCATCTACTGCATGAGCGAGGTGATGGAGTTTCTGCCGCGTCCTCAAATTCTGACGCTGGAGGAGATCGAGGCGGTTTGCAAGGCCTTTGTGGCGCTGGGCGTCGACAAAATTCGTATAACTGGTGGCGAGCCCCTGGTCAGAAAAGGCGCCATCGGGCTGCTGTCGCGGCTGGGCCGGCTTGAGGGGCTCAGGGAGCTGGTGTTGACCACCAACGGGTCCCGGCTGGTCCAGTTTGCTCCTGAACTGAAGGCGGCCGGGGTGCGGCGCATCAATGTGAGCCTCGACAGCCTGCAACCCGAACGCTTCCGGGAGATGACGCGAGTGGGCGATCTGGCCCTGGTGCTCGCGGGGATCGATGCCGCGCTGGCAGAGGGTTTCGAGCGGATCAAAGTCAACGCCGTGGTATTGCGCAATCGCAATCATGATGAAGTTATTGACCTGGTCCATTACGTGCTTGGCAGGGGCATCGACATCAGTTTTATCGAGGAGATGCCGTTAGGGCGCGTGGACGGGCACGACCGCGCCCTGGAATATTATTCGAGCGATGCCATCCGGCGCGATCTGGAAGGCACTTTCGAGCTCCTGCCCAGCCCGGAATCCACCGGCGGTCCGTCCCGGTATTTCCGGGTCGCGGGGACT
>JAJRDJ010000009.1 GCA_028678445.1 Methylococcaceae bacterium | reverse complement strand
TTCAGGATGCCTACCACCAGATCAAGCAGCAACGATTGACATTCTCCCCGCTGCCGGTCTACCGTCAAACCTCTCTAGAAGAACCGAGGCTCGCCTGAAGAGCATCCGGACATCCCGATGATTCCCTTCCCCCATTATGAAAGAGGAATAGCTGATGCCAACGATTGAAGACCTGCTAAAGAACGACACCGCGAAAGGCGTTGCGATTGGCCTGGGTGCCGCCCTGGTCGGAGTTGCCGCGATCCCCGCCCTCATGTCCGTGGGCCGGCCATTCGCGCGAGTCGCCGTCAAGTCCGGACTCCTGTTCCTGGAAAAAGGCCGCGAGGCCATGGCCGAAGCCGGTGAAGGGCTGGAAGATTTGATAGCCGAGGTGAAAGCCGAACTCGCCGCGGAGCATGCCGGGTTCGCGGCCGCCGCCGAAGAGGTCGTGGTGGAAGCACAGGCCGAAGCAGAGGACTGAGAATCGCCATGCTCCCTGCCTATGTTACCCATGCCGTACCGGGGCGAACCCGCATCAAGATTCCCGCCAAGCGCGGGAACGGACTTTTTTTCGCCCAACTGGAAAGCGGGTTGCAAAAGTGTCCGGATATTGCCTCCATCCAGGTCAACCACCGTGCCGGCAGCGCCTTGATCACGTTCCGGGCGGAAGGCAGTCTCGCCTCGGTCAGCCGCTACGCGCGGCAACACAAACTCTTCCGGCTGGAAAATGACCCCCCACCCCTGAAATCCGTGGGCGAGATCCTGGCCGATCAACTTGCCCAGCTCAACCGGCTGATTGGCGCGGGCAGCCGTGGCCATATTGACTTGCAAACCCTGTTTTTTTTCCTGTTCCTGGTGCTCGGGATGCAGCAAGTATGGCGCGGCCAGATCATGCAGCCCGCCATACCGTTACTCTGGCGGGCAGTCGGGATACTGAAGAACCTCAACAAAAACATGGATCGTTAACCGGATTCAGTGAAAAACCGAAAAATCCCGGCTGCTGACCCTGCCCTCATGGCAGAAACCGCCAGGCATCAGGAAGCATCAACAATGCAAGATACCCTCGACGTCATTCATAACCGGGTACCCAACAGAATCCGCCTGCGCGTGCCGATGATCCGGCACAAGCAGACGTTTGCCGAGTTATTGAAGCAAAGCCTGCTGAGGGATGAGGCCTCCAAGGGCATCTACCATGCCGAACCCAATATCGTGACGGGCTCCATTCTCATCAAATACCACCCCGCCATGCACTCGGAGGACGATGTGCTGGGGCTGGTGCGGAAGGCCGTGCAAACCATCAATCAGGGGAAAGTGGAAATCACTTTCAAGCACAAGAATCCTCGTCTGGGCAAAATGAAACCCGCCGCCTTTTTTACTCGCGAGCTGCTGGTCAGCATCGGCGGTAACATCGTTGCCGGATTGTTGCTGGCGCTCATGCTCAAGGGTTGATCATTTCCTGACGGCTCATCCCGGTGACCGCCATCCGCGCCACACTCTGAAACCCTTTTTCCTAGCATGACCCTGTACACCGCCGAGGTTGTTCACCAGGTACACCCGGGACGCATCCGGCTAAAAACCCAGGCCATTTACCGGCGCGAAGCCGTCAAAATGGAACTGGAGCAGGCCATGCTCCGGATCAGCTATGTTCAATCCGTCAGAGGCAATGTCCTGACTGGCACATTCCTGATTCTTTTTGACCCTCAGCGCGCCCAGACGTCCAAGGTGCTCGACGATTTGTCGGCGATAGTTGGCACGATCCGAATCCCCTCCGAATCAGCGCCGCGCCCTCCAGCAGCTTCCTCGGAAAGCCGATGGCCCCGGTGGCTCGGGCGATCGGTGGACAGCACGGCTTCATCAAAACCAGCCGCCGCGACGCCGGCCAGGCAAATTTCCAAACGGCTTCCTGCGCCGCAGCTCCCGAAAGACGCACAGCGGCTCGCTCCGCCAGAGGCAGCCTGGCACGCCTTGACTGCCACGGAGACCCTGATTCGGCTCGATAGCTCCGTAGATGGCCTGGACGACAGCCTGGCCCGCCGCCGTCTCGCACTCTATGGCCCCAATGCGCTGGAGGTGGGAAAACAACGTGCCATGTTGAGCATGGTGCTGGACCAGTTTTTGAATATCCCGGTCGCGATGCTGGGCGTGTCGGCGGTGGTTTCCGTGGCCACGGGAGGTATTGCGGACGCCTGCGTCATCGGCGGCGTGGTGCTGATCAATGCCGTCATCGGTTATCTGACGGAAAGGTCCGCCGAAAAGACCATCAATGCGCTCGGGGACCTCACGCCGAGCAATGCCTGGCTAATTCGTGATGGCCGCAAAGTCGAAGTCCCCCTGCACGAAGTGGTGCCCGGTGATGTGCTGATTCTGGTGCCCGGTGCCTACATCCCCGCGGATGCCCGCCTGATAGCCGCCAATAGCCTGAGCGTCGACGAGTCCGCCCTGACCGGCGAAAGCTTGCCGGTACAGAAAAACGAAGGGCTCCTCCTGGAAGTCAAAATTCCCCTGGGTGATCGGGCCAACATGGTCCACATGGGGACCGTGGTCACCGGCGGCAGCGGCCTGGCCGTCGTCACGGCCTCCGGGAAGCGCACGGAAATCGGCCATATTCAGGCCCTGGTCGGCGAGGTCGCGACGCCCGAAACCCCCCTGCAGCGGCAGCTCGATCAAATGGGCGTGAAACTGGCGGCTTTCAGCGCCGGTATCTGCGTCCTTGTCTTTGGGGTGGGGGTGCTGCGCGGCCTGGGTTGGCTGCAAATGCTGAATTCGTCCATTTCCCTGGCCGTGGCCGCCGTGCCCGAGGGTTTGCCCGCCGTGGCCACCACGACCCTGGCGCTTGGTATTCGGGAAATGAAACGGCGCCGGGTGCTGGTCCGCCAGTTGCCCGCCGTGGAAAGCCTGGGGTCCGTGCAGGTGCTCTGTCTTGACAAGACCGGCACCCTGACCATGAACAAGATGAAGGTGGTCGCTCTCAGAACCGAAAAACATGCCCTGCAGCTGCGGGATGGACACTATCGTAACGGCGACGGGCTGGACTTTGCCATCACGGAACAACCCGAACTCGTCCGCCTGCTCGAAGTCGTCAGCCTGTGCAGCGAAGTGACCCTGTCTCCCGAGTCCGGCCTCGATGGTTCTCCCACGGAATGCGCCCTGATCGAGGCGGCCCAGCAGGGCGGGTTGGACATTCAGGATCTGCGCGCCCGCCTGCCCTTGTTAAAACTCGAGCATCGGGCCGAGCAGCGGCCCTATATGTCCAGCGTCCATCTGACGGACGACGGCGGTTACTTCATCGCGGTCAAGGGGAGTCCGAGTGATGTGCTGAAGCTCAGCACCGAATGGCAGTGTGGCGACCGGCGGCTGCGACTGAACAAGAAATCGCGACAGACCATTCTTGCCCAGAATGAGGAAATGGCCGGCGAGGCGCTGCGGGTGCTGGGTGTCGCTTATGGATATGCCGACGGGGCGGAGACCGATACGCCCAATAATCTCGTTTGGCTGGGGCTCATCGGCATGGAGGACATCATCCGGCCCGGCATGCCCGAACTCATGGCCCAATTCCATGCGGCGGGCATCGAAACCGTGATGATTACCGGCGATCAAAGCGCGACGGCCTATTCGGTGGGCAAGCGCCTGGGGCTGAACCATGACAAAAACCTGGAGATACTGGACTCGATCCGTCTCGACCAGATCGATCCCGAGGTGCTTGCCCATATCGTCAAGGACACCTCGATCTTTGCCCGGGTCAGCCCCGCGCACAAGCTGAGAATCGTCCAGGCCCTGCAAAAAAGCGGCCGTGTCATTGCCATGACCGGCGACGGCATCAATGACGGCCCGGCCCTGAAAGCCGCCGATGTGGGCGTGGCGATGGGCAAGCAGGGGACCGACGTGGCCCGCGCTGTGGCCGATGTCGTGCTGCAGGACGACAACCTGCATACCATGATCACCGCCGTCGAGCAGGGCCGGACCATCTACAACAATATCCGCAAGAGCCTGCGCTTTCTGCTCGCCACCAATCTCAGCGAGATCGAGGTCATGCTGATCACGACGGCGCTGGGCTTGGGCGAGGCGCTCAATCCGATGCAGCTCTTGTGGATCAATCTGGTGACCGATATCTTCCCGGCCCTGGCTCTGGCGATGGAGCCACCCGAGCGTGACGTCCTCAAGCAAGCGCCACGCGATCCCAGGGACCCCATCATCGGCCGCAAGGACACCCTGCGCCTGTTGCGCGAGTCTTCGGTCATCACGGCGGGAACCATAGGGGTTTATGCCTACAGTGTGGCGCGTTACGGCGCCGGCATGCAGGCGAGCACGAATACGTTCATGACTCTGACCGTCGCCCAGTTCCTGCAATCCATCAGCTGCCGCTCGGAAACCACGACCATCCTGGACCGCTCACGGCCCGGGAACCGCTACCTCGGCATGGCCATCGCGGGTTCCTTGGGTCTGCAGGCACTGACGGTGCTGCTGCCGCCGCTGCGCGCTTTGTTGAGACTTTCCCCAGTGACTCTCGTCGATCTGCTGATGATCATGGCGGGCAGTGGCGCACCGTTCTTCATCAATGAAACCACCAAGACATTGCGCCTCACCCGGAGCCAGGAGCCCAAGCTGCCATGAAAAAGAATTTCCTGTTCACGTCGGAATCCGTGACCGATGGTCATCCGGACCGTTTGTGCGACAGCATCAGCGATGCCGTCGTCGACCGGTTCCTGCAAAAGGATCCCTATTCCCGCATCATCGCCGAATGTGCCCTGTCCAAGAATGTGCTGTTTCTTGCGGCGCGCTTCGCTTCCGAGGTGAACATCGATATTCCGGACGTGGCGCGGGAGGTCATGGCCGGCGTCGGCTACCGCGCCGAGGATTTTGACGCCGCCAACTGTTCCGTGCTGACCAGCCTGATCAAGATGCCGACGAATCTCCGCGCCCAGCGGGATGAAAAGAACCTGAGCCGCGCGGAACTGGATCAGCTGACGGTGCATAGCCAGGTGTCGGTGTTCGGCTATGCCTGCACCCAGACCCCCGAGTTGATGCCGCTCCCCATCAGCCTGGCCAACCGGCTGGCGCGGGAACTGGCCGCCGCCCGCCGGAACCGCAAGATGGGCGCGCTCTCACCCGACTGCACGGTGCAGGTGGGTGTCGAATATGCCAACGGGGTGCCATTCCGCATCCCCAGCATCACCATCATCGCCGGCAGCGTCGCCCAGCATTTGATGGAGCCTGTTGAATTGCGCGAACGCCTGGTAAGTCAGGTCATCTCGCCCATGTTCGCCGGCGCGGCCGTCCAGCCGGATGAGGACAGCGAAATCTTCATCAACCCGCAAGGCGCCTTCCCGAAGAGCGGACCGGGCTCGCATTCCGGCATGACCGGCCGCAAAACCGCCGCCGATACCTATGGCGCCTATGCCCGCCATAGCGGCTCGGCACTGAGCGGCAAGGATCCGACCCGCATCGACCGCGTCGGGGCCTACATGGCGCGTTATGTCGCCAAGAATGTCGTCGCCGCCGGCCTGGCCGAACAATGCGAAGTGCAACTCAGCTATGCCATCGGCCATGCGGGTCCCATCAGCATCGAGGTGCAGACTTTCGGCACCGGCAGCATGGACGAGCAGGAAATCAGCCGGCGGGTCGGAGCAGTGTTTGATTTTCGCCTCGGCGCCATCATCCGGGAGTTCAATCTGCGGCATCTGCCCGGGCTCCATCCCGCGGGCTTTTACCAGAACCTGCCCGTCAACGGTCACTTCGGCGGTTCCGGTAAACAGCTGCCCTGGGAAAACACCGACAAGACGCAGGCCTTGCGATAAACCCGTCACATCCGGTCAGCCTTGGCGGCGGTGGCGGCATGCTCTGGCTGATGGTCTTCGCGCCCATCGCCTATGTCTTGGGGCATACGCAGGGCCATCCGGCCACGTTACGGTTCGCCCTTGCCGCGCTGGAGTTCATACCGCTCGCCAAGCTCATGGTCGACGCCACTGAGCAGATTTCGCACAAGACCGGTGCCACCGTCGGCGCCATGCTGAACGCGACCTTCGGCAACGCTCCGGAGTTGATTATTTCACTCATCGCCTTGCGAGAGGGCATGATCGAACTGGTCAAGGCGTCCATCGTCGGCGTCATAGTGGGGAACCTGCTCTTTGTCGTGGGGCTATCCTTCCTGATCGGCGGGCTCAACGTAAAGGAACAAAAGTTCAACCGGCGCGGCGCTCGCGTCCAGCGTTCCGTCCTGATGATTGCCGCCATCAGTATCGTCGTGCCCAGCCTGTTCAGCCATTTCATCTCCGCCGAGAACGCCAGTCACGAGCTGGCGCTCAATACCAGTGTGGCCATCGTCTTGCTCGTGACCTATGGCCTCAGCCTGATCTTCATGCTGAAAACCCATCCCGATTACTTTGTGCCAAAACATCCGGAGAGCGCCGTCAGCCCTGAGCGACAGTGGCCGGTGTCCCTGGCCTTTCTCGCCCTCGCCCTGTCGTCCGTGATGCTCGCCCTCTTGAGCGAAATACTCGTCGGTGCCGTGGAAGAAACGGCATTGGGTCTGGGTGTTTCCCAAGCTTTCATCGGCATCATCATCCTGGCCTTGATCGGCGGCGCGCCGGAGAGCGTCGCGGCGATCGCCATGGCCCGCAAAAACCAGCTGGATGTCACCAAGGGTATCGCGGTGGGCAGCAGCATCCAGATCGCGCTCTTCGTGGCTCCGGTACTGATGTTGAGCAGCTATTACATCGCGCCACGCCCCTTCGATCTGGTGGTTGGCAACGCTGCCGTGATGCTCATTCTTCTGCCGGTCCTGATCTTCTCGATGGTCGTCGCCGACGGCAAAGCAAACTGGTTCAAGGGTGCACAGTTACTCAGCGTTTACCTGCTGATTGCCCTGTTTTGCTTCTTCCTGCCGGATAACTCCGGCTCGACCCTCATCGGCACCCCGAGTGAGCAGGCTGCCGACCGGTGGCCATGAGCTGACTTCCGGGATTCCGGGACAGGGAAGCGCATCTTGACGTTGCCATGCAGGCCTCCTCGGTCTACATTCGCCTGGCATTCACAGCGCAAAGGCTGCAATTCCGCGGCGACTTCAAGCACCGAAATGCTCGAGTCTCAACAGTCTCGGGCAGGGGACGGAGTGGAGTAGCGAAACGGGGATGAATCAGTGACAGGCGGTAAGGCTCTGGATGGGGCGGGCCGTATCATTCTGCCTGTTACCTCGGACCGTGCATCCCCAAGCGATGAGCATGCACGGTCCGTGATTTCTGGTTAATCAGGCATTTTCAGGATAACCGGATCAGGCCGCCGCCGGGCTCAGCGGCGCATCGTGCTCGGCCGATGCCGCTTTTTCCTGTTGCTCATAAAAAGCGGCCTTGGCCGCCGCGGCTCCATCCGCCAGGGCATGACCGACGAAACTATCCTTAGGCACCAGTTTGGCCACGAATAGCGCGCCGAAAGTGACGCCAAAGGAGACGCCGTAGATGCCTTTGTAGGCGACCTTACGCAGGTTGTCGCCGACGGCCGGGACGAATCGGGCAACGGCCTCCTGGGCAGCGGCGGCCCCGGACCGGACCGACTCGACCACCAGATTACCGTGGAGCGATTCTTCGGCTTCGGCGGAACCCGATGCGTAGACCGTTGCTTCGGCGCCTTCCTCCATCACGGTCATTTCCTCTGCAGCGGACTCGAGCGCCACCGCAACATCTTCCGCCGCGTCTTTTGCGGTATTGTCAGGGGTAGCCCCTTTGTGTCTTGCCATTTGAATAACCTCCATAGTTTGTAAAGGAGAGGAGAAAAATCCGATCCGGACCGATGTTCTGAATACCCCCGGTCTGATCGTGTACCCTGCGACGTTAGCAGAGCCGCTCACATCTGTCGTACACGCGGCCTGCGACAAATTGTC
>JAJRDJ010000469.1 GCA_028678445.1 Methylococcaceae bacterium | reverse complement strand
TCAAAGCGGCGGCGGCCAAACTGGATGCGCTGTTGGCCGCCGCGCAAATCGACACGGAGTCCGTGATTCAGGAGTTTGCGCAGCGCCGTCACGCTGAACCCGGGTAATGCGCAGCCACCGCCGGGCCATCGTCCTGGACGCCAACATCCTGATCCGTGCCGTACTCGGTCCACGGGTACGCAATCTGATCCTGGACAATCGCCACCATGTGCATTTCTTTACGCCCGGCATCTGCATTGATGACGCCCGCCACTATCTTCCTGAGCTCCTGGCCCGGCGCGGGATGGATCCCGCTCCGGCACTGGAACTGCTGGAGCTGCTCCTGGCGCACATCGATCGGTTGGACGATGCCTGGCTGGAGGATCATGAGGCGACCGCTCAATTACGTCTCCGGCATCGCGATCCTGATGATTGGCCAGTATTGGCGGGCGCTATGGCGCTCGCCTGTCCCATCTGGACGCAGGACACGGATTTTTTTGGCGTCGGTGTCGCAACTTGGACCACCGAGCACATCGCCGCCTTTTTTGCGGACTAACCCATCCAACGGCTCTTGAACACCTGCCGGCCAGTAGACCGGGTGCCAGAAACGACAAGGCCACCGCTGGGGGTGGCCGCGTGAGGGTGGTTCATGGGTAAACTCGATGGTGGGTCCGCGTGGGTTTCGGCAGTTCCCAAGGGGCGTTCCAGTTCCAGCCAGTGGCGGTCCTCGAAGCGATCCAACCCCGCCGCGGCGGCCGCCGCCCGCGCATACACGTAGCATTCGAGGGCATCATTCCGTTCCCGCATTTTCTGCCACTCCCGCTTGGCATAACCCTGGCGGTCCCGGTGCGTCACCAACTGCTCGGCGCAGAGTTGCTGGAGGTACTCGGCATCCACCTTGGGCAGATGCACGTAACCGGCCGGATACACCGGCGTGGTGCCGTCCTCGGCGACGGCGGCCACCTTGCGGAGGTTGTTGTAGAACTCCAGCTTGGCGATGCCGACCGCGACGCTGTAGACCTTGATCCCGCGCCGGAGGCGTTTGCCCTGGCGCGAGATATCCACGGCGGTGGGCGTGCCGATCAGCGCCGCGCCCTGGGCAGTGCCTTTCATGCCCATCACGCGAGGATCTTTCAGTGCGCGGATGAAGGCATAGGCTTCCTGGGTAGCGAAGCCGGTGTCCAGGCCACAGCGGACCAGCGGCAACTGGGCGCCAGAGGCGTGGGTCCAGGTTTCGGCCAGTAATGCGGCGAGACGTTGCCAGACGGCGTCACGCACGGTATCGCCCATCAGCACCCGGTGCTCGACCAGCCAGGCCTCCTTGCCCCGGCCGAAGGCCCAGAGCGAGACTTCGATGCGATCCTTCTGGATGTCGGCCCCGCCGACCAGCAGCAAACCACCGGTGGGCACTTGGCCGATGGGATAATCCTCGCGCCGTTCCATGAGCCGTTGCCAGTCCGGCGCTTCGCCTTCCTCGACCCAGGTCTCCCCAAGTTCGGTGTTCTTGAAGGTCTTGATGGCGGCGAGCGAGCCGGTCTGCTGGTGCGTGGCACCCTCCCAGGCCGCCGCAATGGCGGGCCAGCTGCGCCAGCCGACCGGGCTGTACAGCGAGGACAAATGGAAACCCGCCGTCTTGCGGCCGGGCTCCGGCACCATGGCGCGCCATTCGCCGTGTTCCAGCATCCAGGTTTTGTGGTGCTCCGGAATGGAGGACTCACAGGCTTCGCAGACATAGGTCGCCGTTTGCGGCTGGCCCTTCTCCCAGCGCAACTGTTCGAAGCGCAGCCATTGCCGGTGCTGGCAGTGGGGACACGGGACGAAGTAACGCCTCTGGTCCGAGGCCTCGAACTCCCGCTCGATGGCGCTGGCCCCGGCAATGGTCGGGGTCGAGACGATGAAAATCTTCCGCCGGGCAAAGGTCCGGGTCCGGGCTTCGGCCAGGGAGATGGCATCGCCTTCGCCCTCGACATCCGGCGGATACCCATCCACTTCATCCAGGAACAGATACCGGACCGGCATGGAGCGGAGACCGACGGCGGAGTTGGCGCCGGTCATCACCAGCACCCCGCCCCGGAATTCCTTGGCGAGAATAGTGTTGCCGGAATCCCGGCTGCGCGGCGGGGCGATGCGCTCCCGGAGGGCGACCGATTCCTCGATCAAGGGATCGATGCGAATCTTGGAATTGCGCTTGGCCATGTCCACCGTCGGCCAGACCGCCATCATGGGGCCGGGGGCATGGTGGATGACATAGCCGATCCAGTTCGAACCCGCTTCGGTGCCCCCGGTTTGTGAACCTTTCATGAAGACGACCCGTTCCACCGGCGAGGTGGGCGACAGGCAATCCATGATGGCCTTTAGATAGGGCGTGCGCTGGGTGCGCCAGCGCCCCGGTTCCGACGACGCCAGGCTGGAGAGCACGCGATGTTCATCCGACCATTCGGACACGCTGAGCAAGGGGTCAGGGGTCAACCCTTCCCGCCAGGCGCGTTCGATCTCGAAGGCGCCGTCGTATTCCGGTTCCATCAATCGACTTTCGGCCGTAGTTCGCCCAGTTCCTGCAGGTGCGCCCGCACGGCGTTCTCCAGCGCGACATGCAGCACATGCGCGTCCACGCCCAGTTCGGCGGCCAGCAATGCCGAGACGCGGGCCGGCCAGTTGAGCCAGGCGTCGCGTTCGGTGCGGGCCAATTTGAAGACATGGGCGATGGCCTGCGGCCGGTCGACCAGTTCGCCCTT
>JAJRDJ010000468.1 GCA_028678445.1 Methylococcaceae bacterium | reverse complement strand
TGGGTTTGTCGGGCGGGCGGTGCTAATCACACCCACCTGGAAATTTCATTCGGCCTTTTTCAAGCAAATCCATTCTTCCTCCCGGTCCGAACTCAGCCATGTCCAGATGGAAGGGCTGCAATGCCTGAGAGGCTCGAACACTTGGATGACGATGAGGTCATCAGCATTAATGCCGCGAGTGAACTCCTCGGCTTCAGCAAGGCCCAACTGGAGCTCTGGGCGCTGGCCAAATCCTTTGGGCTGCGCAGCGTCGCTCCCAAGAAGAAACGTCAATTTATGGTGCGCGACCTGCGTGCCTTTCTTGAAGCCCGAAATCGGGCGCTTTACTCCCCTGGAGGGAACCATGCAAAACCCCACCCTGCTGAATGAGCAGGAAGCCAGCCGCTTGATTGGCATGACACGTAGTGAACTCAAGCAGCATACCCAGCAGCGTACTTTTGGTTTACGCCCCAAGCATTGCCGTCGTGGCGAATGCTTTTACGCAACGGCAACGCTTCGAATTTTTCAACGCAATTTTAGTGCTCACCAAGCCGCTCAAGCGCTGTTTGGGTAAGCGGAGCAGACTGATACAGTCGGCAGCACAACGTCCCTGGCGGGTGCATCGCATCAGCAAATCCGCCACCTTGCGCCAGCGCCGCCAGCGCATGGCCAGAGCCATTAAAATCAATGCGGTTTACCGATTACTCCAAGATGAAACGCGCGAAGCGCTAAACGAGACTTATTTTTAACCTATTCATGAAGCGTTGGCTGGCAGTGCTATTTATAACCGTCATGGCTGATGTGCATGCGGCGTGGGTTCCTTATGGCGAGACGGAACTGGTGGGCAATATTTACTCCATAGATCCCGATACGCTTCGGAAAACTGAGGCGGGGTACATCTTTAATATCCTCAGTAACTATTCAGTCCCCATTCGTGAATCCTTCGCGACTTTTCAATCAGTCCAATCCCAAGTCGAGCTGGATTGCCGCCATCGACAGTTGCGGGAAATATTCATAAACTTTCACCAGCAACCCATGGGTAAAGGCCGCGTAGTTCACACGGAGCGAGGCCAAGGGATTTTCATTGCATGGCCCCCAGGGAGCGTCAATGAGCTGTTGTACTCGGTGGTTTGTGAGTAATCCTGGTGGGGCGACGGTGTGAAGGGGCCAGCTTAGTTGGCAGTACGCGACCCTACCGGTCGTTGGGTCAAGTCAGTGGGCAATGGTTGCCTGACAGCACACCTGGTTTGCCCAAGAGGGCTTACCGGTTGAACTGTCTTAACCAACTCCACGCCGATATCGACGGGCGCGTCAGTTCAATCCGGGATGGCCATGGCGATTGGCTCTGCCGCCTGGGCTGTGATGATTGCTGCCGACGGCTCGCCGACATTCCCCGGCTCACTGAGGCGGAGTGGGATCGTCTATGCGCGGGCTTGGCCGCACTGCCGCCGGAGCGGCTTCGGCAAATCGGCCAGGCTATCGCCAGGCTGGACCAGCACCCATCACGACCCCTGGTGTGCCCGCTGTTAGACTTATCTGCGCGTGCCTGTCAGGTCTACGCCCACCGGCCGGTGGCTTGCCGCACCTATGGGTTTTATGTTCAGCGTGACCAGGGGCTTTACTGCAAAGCTATCGAAGCACGGGTGGCCGCCGGTGAATGGGCCGAGGTGGTGTGGGGCAACCAGGAGGCCATCGATCGCCGTCTCGGTGCTTTGGGTGAATCGCGCGAATTGACCGAGTGGTTCCGATACTGGCAGAGGGCAGGCGACTTGGTGTAGCGAGATGCCGTAAGGGTTTTCGTCAGAAACCTGGTCTGGGTTACATTCGCCGCCATCAACCTGAACGCAGGCTCTCCGTATTATTGAAAGAGGCTCCACAGGACAGGCACACTAGCGGTTTTTTCATGAGTGAACGCTCCATGGAAACCATCCCCAGCGTCACCATAGAGGATCTCATCGACCGCTACGACGCCCTGCTGTTGGATGCTTACGGGGTGCTGGTCAATAAGGAAGGCGCGCTGCCCGGCGCGGTGGAACTGATTGCCAAGCTGAACGGCCTTGGCAAACCCTATTATCTGGTTTCCAATACGGCAGCCCACCTGTCCGAACAGGCCGCCGCCCGTTACCGCTCATTCGGGCTAGATCTGGCCCCCGAACGCATCTTGACGGCCGGCCTGTTGATCAAGCCTTATTTCGCGGCCCAGGGTTACCAGGGGCTCCGCTGCGCCGTGCTGGGGCCGGAGGACAGCTTCCGTTACGTTGAAGGAGCTGGCGCCCGGCCGGTATCGCCCTTCGAAGACTTCGACCTGGTGTTGATCGGCGACCAGGTGGGCTTTCCTTTCCTGGAGGGGGTGGACGCCGTGCTGAGCCGGCTCATCGAGAAACTGGATGGGGGAGCAGTCGTGCCGCTGGTCCTGCCTAATCCGGATCTGATTTTTCCAAAAGCGGCGGGCTTCGGTATCACCTCGGGTACCGTGGCGTTGATCATCGAGACCGCGCTCAGGCAGCGTTATCCCGAGCGAGCAGAGGTGGCTTTCGTGCGCCTTGGGAAGCCGCAAGCAGGCCTCTTCGAGGCAGCCATTCGCCACGCTGGCACCCGCAACGCGGTGATGATCGGTGACCAAGTGGACACGGATATCCGTGGGGCGGCCGGGGTGGGCCTGGATTCGGCGCTGGTGGCGGGTGGTGTGGCGGGAGTTCAGCTGGCGGGCGAAATCAAGCCAACCTACCGGCTGGAGTCGCTCGCTCCCCGAAGTGGATGGAGTGGCAAGCCGAGGGCTTGAGCAAGCAGGGGACACAACTCCTACCGCGGTGGCTTCGCCGCCAAGGCCTCCAATCTAACCCGGGAAATCGGATATGCGCCGATCAGTTCCCGGACGGTTTTGCCGTCAAGCAAGTCATCCGCATTGATAAGGGCCTGATCCGCTGTGGTCTGGTTGAACTAATAATTAATTGCGGCCACCCGTCTGCAGGCTATTTCGGGGTGTTTGCCAGTTATTTTCTACTAACAAAGGCGCGCAAGTTTAATTTTTTGGTCAACAACGATGTGTGCATTCCCCGAAGACCCCACGTCTCAGACGGCTCACACCATGAATTCCCCCTCCCGGCGCTGGCAGTTCTGGATCGATCGCGGCGGTACCTTCACGGATATAGTAGCCCGGCGGCCGGATGGCCGACTGCTGACGCTCAAGCTGTTATCGGAAAACCCCGACCGCTATGCCGACGCAGCCCTGCAGGGCATGTGTGAACTGCTCCAGCGGCATGAAGTCGCCAGTCCCGACGCTATCGAGACGGTCAGGATGGGTACCACGGTCGGCACCAATGCCTTGCTGGAGCGGAAGGGCGAGCCCACCGTGCTAGTGACCACGCGGGGGTTTGCCGATGTGCTGCGCATCGGCTGTCAGAACCGCCCCGATATTTTTGCCCTGCGGATACGACGTCCTGATCCCCTGTATGAGAGGGTCATCGAGGTGGCCGGACGGCTGGATGCCCAGGGGGCCGAGATCGGGCCGCTCGATTTGCCGGCGGCAGAGCGAGAGTTGTCGGCTGCCCTTGCGCAAGGCTACCGGGCCGTCGCCATCGTGCTGATGCATGCCTGGCGCAATCCCGCCCATGAACTGGAGCTGGAGTCCCTGGCACGCCGTATCGGTTTCGCCCAGGTGTCGGTGTCGCACCGTTGCAGTCCCGCGATCCGGCTGGTGGGCCGCGGCGAGACCACCGTCGCCGATGCCTATCTCTCGCCGGTGCTGCGCCGGTACGTGGACCGGTTTGCCGAGGGCCTGGGCCAGATCGCCCGCCCTGTTCCCGACGTCCGCTTTATGCAGTCGCATGGCGGGCTGGCCGAAGCCCGGCATTTCCAAGGCAAGGACAGCATTCTCTCCGGGCCCGCCGGCGGCATCATCGGGGCGGTGGCGACCGCGCGGCGCGCCGGTTTCGACCGGATCGTCACCTTCGATATGGGCGGGACCTCCACGGATGTGGCCCATTACGCCGGGGAACTGGAACGCGCCGAGGAAACCCTGGTGGCGGGGGTTCGCCTGCGTGTGCCCATGCTGAACATCCATACCGTCGCGGCGGGCGGCGGGTCGATCCTGCACTACGACGGCTTGCGCTTCCGCGCCGGTCCTGACTCGGCGGGAGCCAATCCCGGGCCGGCCTGTTATCGCCGGGACGGCCCGCTCTGCGTGACCGACGCCAATGTCCTGCTGGGCAAACTGCGGCCGGAGTACTTCCCGCGCCTGTTTGGCCCGAATGGCGATCTGCCTATCGATGCCGCGATCGTCCAATCCCGCTTTGCCGAGCTGGCCGCAGCGGTCAGCCGCGACTTCGGCCATGTCATGACGCCCGAGCAGGTGGCCGAGGGCTTCGTGGCGGTGGCGGTCGAACACATGGCGGCGGCCATCAAGCAAATCTCCATTCAGCGCGGCCACGATATCGCCGGCGACTACACGCTCTGCTGCTTTGGCGCGGCGGGCGGACAGCATGCCTGCCGGGTGGCCGAACGGCTGGGCCTGCGCCGGATTCTGCTCCACCCGCTCGCTGGCGTGCTCTCGGCCTATGGCATGGGCCTGGCGGACCATCGCGTGCTCCAGGAGCAGGCCGTCGTTGAGACCTTAAACGAGGCATTGATGCCGCGCCTGACTGAAACGCTGGAGCGGCTTGAGCAGGCGGGGCGCGGGGAACTCGCCGGGCAAGGCTTGCACGGCGAGAAGGCCGTCGTCCACCGGCGGGTGGCGTTGCGTTATGCGGGCGTCGATACGACGCTGGAACTGTCTTTCGATGATCTGGCGGCGCTGCGCCACGCCTTTGCCAGCCAGCACCAGCAACGCTTCGGGTTCATCGATAGCGGCAAAGAGTTGGTCGTGGACCATCTGCGGGTCGAACTGGTGGTACCTGCTGCGCAGGCCGATCAGGCGCCGCCTATCGCTCCGCTCAGGGTGGCAGCCAACCGGTCGCTCGCCCGCGTCAGCCTATACAGCGGCGGGAGTCATCACGATACGCCGGTTTTCGCGCGCGATCGGCTGACACAAGGCCGCTTGATCAGCGGCCCGGCCATGGTGCTGGAAGCGACCGCCACCACCATCATCGAGCCCGGCTGGACCGGCGAACTTACGCCGCTGGGGGACCTGGTACTGACCCGTGCCGAGGGCGACAGTCCAGGCGTGGACGCCGGGACGGACGTGGATCCGGTGCGGCTGGAAATCTTCAATCGTCTCTTCATGTCGCTGGCGGAGGAGATGGGCTACACGCTGCAGCATACGGCCCATTCGGTCAACATCAAGGAGCGGCTGGATTTCTCCTGTGCGATCTTCGATGGCCAGGGCGAGCTGGTCGCCAACGCGCCACATATCCCGGTGCATATCGGTTCTATGGGCGAGAGCGTGCAGGCACTGATCCGACTCCATGGCCGGGCATTCCGGCCGGATGATGTCTGGCTTACCAACTCGCCATATCAAGGCGGCACCCACCTGCCGGATATCACGGTCATCACACCGGTGTTCGACGCAACCGGCGGGGTGGTGCTGTTCTACCTGGCGGCGCGGGGACATCATGCCGATGTGGGCGGCATTACGCCGGGTTCCATGCCGCCCGGTAGCACCCGCATCACCGAGGAAGGCGCCCTCAGCGAGGGGCTTCGGATCGTCGCGTCCGGGCGGTTCCGGGAGTCGGCCATCCATGCCTGGCTGACCACAGGTCCCCATCCGGCGC
>JAJRDJ010000467.1 GCA_028678445.1 Methylococcaceae bacterium | reverse complement strand
ATTCCCGGAAGGCGGCTACGGCTTCCTCGGCGGTTCCTACCCGGACCTGGCCCTTGCCGTCGTAGCCCAGTCGCGCCAGCTTCAGGATTCCGGGTAAATGTTCGCCCAGCGGATGATTCAGGTCGCCGAGCGTCCGGATGGGCAGGTAGGGGGCGACGGCAAGACCCGCGCCGGCGATGTAGGCTTTCTCGTCGATGCGGTCCTGGGCGATCGAAACGGATGCTGCCGAAGGGGAAACCTTGACCCGTTCGGCCAGCCGATTCAGGCAACCGGCGGGCACGTTTTCGAACTCGGTGGTGACGGCGGCGCAGGTAGCGGCCAGTTGCTCCAGCGCGGCGGGGTCATCATAGGCGGCGCACACATGCACATCGGCCAGGCTGCCCGCCGGACTGTCCGGGTCCGGCTCCAGGACGGTGACGCGGTAGCCCATGGCGCGGGCAGCCATGGTGAACATGCGGCCCAACTGGCCGCCGCCGATGATGCCAAGCATGGCATTGGGGAGTATGTGTTGCATCTGGGATTTTCGCAGCGTGGCTGGGGATGGCGCGAGGTCGTGCAATGGCCCCGCCGTGAACAGGATCAGTCGATTTCCGGAAGACTGGCGGCGAGCACGGATTGCGTCTGCTGTTCCCGGAAAAGGTCCAGCCGGGCCTCCAGCGCAGCATCCTGACGGGCCAGCATGGCCGCCGCAAACAGGGCCGCGTTGGTGGCACCCGCCTCGCCGATGGCGAAGGTGGCGACCGGAATCCCCTTGGGCATCTGCACGATGGAGAAGAGTGAATCCTTTCCCTTCAGATACTTGCTGGGCACGGGCACCCCCAGAATCGGGACGGTGGTTTTGGCGGCCAGCATGCCCGGCAAATGGGCCGCGCCTCCCGCGCCAGCGATGATGCAGGCGAGTCCGCGCTCCCGGGCGGTTTCCGCGTAGTCGAACAGCAGGTCAGGGGTCCGATGTGCCGATACAACCCTGGCTTCGAAGGGGATGCCGAGATGTTTTAACTGACGGGCCGCATGTTGCATGACCTCCCAGTCGCTGGTGCTGCCCATGACGATACCAATCTGAACCATGGCTCGCGTTTCCTTGGAAAAAAGACGAATATTTTAGCCTATTGGACAAAGATGCCGAGGCCTGCCATTGCGTAGAGACGATCTGGGTGGCGAGAGTAGGCTTCAATGTCTCGCCATCAAGCCCCATCCTTCAGCCGGGTGCCCTGCCATGACGAACACACCGTCCACCATTGACCCCGCCGAATGGGCGCATTTCGAAAAAATTGCCCAGCTCTGGTGGGACGCCTCAGGCCCCTTCTGGCCGCTGCATCGCATGAACGCGCTGCGTGCTGGCTATATCCGCGATCAGCTTGTCGAACTGCTGGGCCTGGAGACGGATGCAACGAAGCCGCTCAAGGGACTCCGGATTCTCGATATCGGCTGTGGTGGCGGGATACTCAGCGAGGCCATCGCACGGCTGGGCGCGCGCGTGCATGGCGTGGACATGGTGGAAAGGACTATCCGGATTGCGTGTGCCCATGCCGAAGGGCAGGGACTCGGCGTGGAGTACGAATGCTGCACGGCCGAGGCACTGGCGGCCCGCGGCGAGCGCTACGATGCCGTGCTCAACATGGAGGTGGTGGAACATGTCGCCGATTTGCCGCTGTTCATGCACAGTTGCGCGAGCCTGGTCAGGCCGGGCGGGGTGATGCTGGTTGCGACCATCAACCGGTCCCTGGCCTCGTTCATCAGCGCCATTGTCGGCGCCGAGTATGTTCTGCGCTGGCTTCCCAAAGGCACGCATCATTGGCGCAAATTCCCGAGACCCGAGGAACTGGAAGCACTGTTGATGGGGGACAGACTGGCGGTGGTCGAGCTCCGGGGCATGGCCGTCAATCCACTGAATCGCCAGTTTCGACTGGTATCGTACCTGGGTGTCAATTACATTCTGGTGGCCATCAAGCGGACGGATGCGCGCGCCTGAAACCCCGAGTGGATCGCCCTCATCGGGGCCATAAGCTGGCCAGATACTCCCGGCGAAAATCGAAAATCGCGTTCAGACGCCGGCGGATGAAAACGGCATGGACCAATTCGCCAAGCCAGCCCCAGGGCATGATGTAATGCACGATGTCTTCCATCGTCACGCCGCCCGCGACGGCCGCGAAGCGATGCTCGTGGAACCAGAAGCGGAACGGCCCGCTGCGCTGTTCATCGACGAAGCGCAACTGCTGCTCCACGTGTTTGATCTCCGTCACCCAGGTCATCGGAATGCCCGCCACGGCGGCAATCCGGTAGGTGATGATGAGCCCCGAATACATAGCCTCCGGTACCGGCGAGAGGATCCGGAAATGCAGGAATCCGGGGGTCATGGCCTGCAGATGACGGGGGGTCGCAAAAAAGGCCCAGGCGTCCTCCAGGGAGATGGGCAGGAATTGTGTGCGGGTAAGACGGTGGATTTTCATGGGGTCAGGGGGAGTTTCTTTAATCCTAAAAAGAGCAGTTCGGACTTGCCAAGTCTGAACTAACGGTCTGAAATTAATGCGCAAGGAGGCGCATATGAATGATTCCATCCTGCACCCTTTGGGTGAGCCCAAACCCACCGCTTTGACCCCGTGGTCTGGCCCGGTGGCCGTCGACACGTTGGGTGGCAGAGTCCATGTGGAGTGGGACCCGCAGGCCACCGT
>JAJRDJ010000466.1 GCA_028678445.1 Methylococcaceae bacterium | reverse complement strand
TGGATGTAGGCTTCCGGGCAGGTGGTTCGCGGCGATGACCAGAACACCAGGTCGGACAGCGGCGTGTCCGAGGTTACCAGTACACCGGCGCCGGTCCGCTTGTTTTCAACGCGAATTGCATAGTCCGACACCTCCGGGCCAAAGCCCTTCAGTTGCATGCGGACCGATCCTTCAACCGCTTTCACGTAGCGGATCATGTTGCCCGTTACCTGAACCGCATCGCCGCGCATGTTGAATGGCTCAAGCACGAAGGGGAATGTAACTTCCACGTCCGGCCCGCTCGGCTGCCCGTCGAGTACGAAGAAGTTATGGTTGTACATCTGTGTGTCGATCGGGTTGACGCCGGTCGATTCAAGACGCTGGGTCAGCACCAATTCGGGCTGGCCGGCAGGCAGGGAAACGGTCTTGATATGGCGGTAGCCATAGCCTGATGCGGGATCGCTCACCTCGTGAATGAAATCCACCGCATCGGCACGCACATTGGTGGTCCACCGGCCCGGATCGACAATTTCGAGCGTGGGGAAACCACGCGGCATTTCTGCCGGTTTGCGAAGGACGCCCACACCAATCTTGACGAAGGTGCCGCCAACCGGGGCCGCGTCGAACCCCTGCCCGGTTACCCAGTCCTGCGCGGGACCGGCCACCGCATCATGCTTTTTCGGGTCGTAATCGGCGAACCAGCGGCCGAAATAGCTGTGTCCGTTGACCTGCAGCGATGCAACCAGTCCCGACCAGTCGAAGCGCGTGCCGCGGTAATAGCCGCGTTCGGTATCAGGCAGGTACAGGATCGCGGTGGCGAGGCCATTGCTGATCTGGACCGCCGGCGCATCAGGCACTTCCGGGTCCGGCGAGGGAACCCGGCCATCGGCGCCCTGCCCGAAGGCCAGCCGCGGCAGAAGGGTGGCGTCTGCGCCACCCACCATAACTGCCCGGCGGCTCATGTACGGCATCAGGCGATCTGCAGTGCGCATCGGCGGCTCCTTCCCTTGATCTCCATGCTCAGATAATTGCCCCGGCTCCGCGGTCAAAGCCGGGGCGCAGGGTAGGTGGCGGCCAGATATTCGGCGATCCGTTGCTGGTCCTCGGTTGCGACAGGGGCGCCATAGCTGACCATTTTTGCGATCGTTTCTGTCCAGCCAGCCAGATCCTTTGCCTGCGAAGTGGCATCGGTAATTTCGTGGCAGCTGGAACAGTTCGCCTCGAAGATCGCCTTGCCTTCGGCATCTACCGTTGGCGCGGGAACGGGCGTTGCGGCAGTCGCTGGCGGCGCGGACTGTTCCCCGCCCGAAGCACCGCCAGCCTGCGCCATTCCGGTCGTTGCGGTGATCGCCGAGAGGGCGATCACAAACAGCGGCACGTTACATTTCCTGATCATGGGTAACATCGTCCGTTATCGGTTGCCGGCCTTTTCACTTCACCATGTAGAGGAAGCTGGCAGTCTGGTCGGTGGAATTCACCAGGGCATGAGCGGTGATGCCCGTTGGTGGGACTAGATAGGCCGTGCCCGCCGGCAAGCGGCGCAGTTCCTTGCCAATCAGCAGGTCGACATAGCCATCGGTCGCGATCCAGATCTCCTCCGTACCGGCAGCCGCGCTGTACGGCCGAGACATCGCCATCGCGCCAAGCTCCACCTGGGTGATGGCGCCGTATTGCAGCAGGCCTTCTTCATCGGTGATCAGCGGCCGTTCCTGGTTGTGCCAGGAATTGGCTACCTGCGGCGCAGCGCGATTGTCGACCACCTGCACCGTGGAAGACGGCGTGCTGCCTTCCGGAATCCGCTCGCTCACGACGTAAAAATTGAGGTAGGCATCCCCGGTCGCCACCATGCGGAAATCAACCCCTGGCGCGATGGTGAAGGCCATCCCCTTTTCCAGCGCGACCGTCCGTCCGCCCGAGGTGATGGTGCCCGTACCCGAATCCACCACGAACGACTGCTGGATGCCGTTAAGCTGGCCTTCCACCGGGTGCGCCGTGGACCCCGGTTCAAGCTGGGCAAAACTGACCGCCGTGGCATTGGTCAGCACGGCTCCGGTCCGTGCAGGCCGCAGCGGATCGGTTCCCTCCAGCGCCGTCAGCATGTCGCGGAAATACAGGTTGCCGTGCATGATGCGCGGGACGGAATCGCGCCAGCTGCCCATGTACATGTCCACGTCAGGCTCGTTTGCCCGCACGTAGGGGCGGTTATCCAGCCGCGCGAAATCCACGCGTGCCGGCGGGGCCGGCGTACTGGCGCGCTGGGCAGGGCCGACGAACAGCATCTGCACCGGCTCGTCGCCCAGGTTGATGTTGCTGTGCGCGGTGAGGCCGGTCGGCGGAATGCGATAGGCCTGGCCCGGCACCATTCGGGTCATGTACTTGCCCAGCGTCAGGACCGTTTCCCCCCTGACCGCGATCCACACCTCTTCTCCCGGGTGGCTGTGCGGGTGCGGCATGGTACGCGGGGCAATGGTGCACAGGTTGAACCCGTTGGGCCCGCCATTGCAGATGTGCACCCAGTGGGCGCCGATCTGCCGGTCGTTCTGAAAACGGTCCACCACTGTAACATCGCCGCTGAGGGTATAATTGTCGGGCAGCGTCTCCCAACGAACG
>JAJRDJ010000465.1 GCA_028678445.1 Methylococcaceae bacterium | reverse complement strand
GTAACGCCCCGCGCTGGATCAAGGCCCTGACCAAGTTCGGCTTCATCGCCCCGGCCAGCGCCTGACCCGATAGCGCCACCGCCGCATGACCGTTACCGGTCAGACCGGCGGGCGCCCCGAAACTTATCTCTTTCACTCTAACGCTTCCCTTGCCGGGCGTGTAGAGGATTTTCACCTCCAAGTAAGTGCGCCCTGCCGGGCGCACCACGAAAAAGCCCACCGGTTCGTACAAGCCGGCGGGCTTTTGTGTCTGGCGGGTCTGGGATGACGGAAACCATCGCCGGAATCGCTATCGCGTTCCGGCCGGGTTAACGCGGCTGTAGCGTTAGATGGCCAACCGGAAACCTCAATTCCGTTCCTGTTTGCCGCACAGGTGCCGACGACCCATAATCAAAAGGCGATCCACCCGCGAACTTTGAGTCGCGCGCTCCCGCTCCCATCCTGATTACTCAACTTTGATAGGTCCCTTGGTTCCAGCATCTGAATCGGCCCAAAAGTCCTCACCTTTCAAGCGCCGATCGCCTTGGATGGTGTAGGTAATCGATCCATCGCGAAATACAAGAGCGCCGTCACTGCGTTTAGCATTCACTTTCTTTCCGTTGACCCACACATGCTCTTTGTTATCGATTCGGATGGTCGCCACCGTTGCCCCTGAAGTGGCTTTGGCAACCCATTGTCCGGTGTAAGGGCTGTGGTTCGAGGCGCTGCCTTCGTTGGCGGGGACTCCCGTACCAAAACCGGCCTTGGCATTTTCTTTTTTTGTCTTGGTGATGTCGCAACCCTGTGCCTCGGTCACCTGCGTACAGCCGGAGCGCTCGAGTTGCTGCCGGTATTTTGCGTTAATCGCATAGGCGGGCGTGTGTGCCAGCAGAGCAGCAACAACCATGGCCACTTGTTTGTTCATAGCCTCGTACCTTTCTCCATTGAGGAAAAAAAGAAATAAATGCAAGTTCCGCCTATATTTTTTAAATATAGCGGCCCAGAATATTGGGCGTCAAGTCGTGCAAATGCGCTGATTGAACCCCCTGGGGCAATCGCATAAAGCAACCATGGCAAAGCCGGGAGCCACGATTCCGTCGGGTGGGCTAACGCAAATAAATCCCGTCCGCCCCGATCTTGCCCGGCCCGTCCAGAACGTAAATGCCGGCCGAGTTGGCGGCCACGTTAAATGACAGCGTGCCGTCGCAAACTGGTTGTTCGCGCCCGCTGACGGCATCGCGATACAGGCCATTCCGCACGCCCTGCACGGTCACGGACTGATCGCCGCCGATGGCGAGGCCGATTACGGCAAAGCTATCCGCTGCCGGATAATCCCGGATGAAACTCATCCCGCTCCCCCATTCGTTGACTTGCGACAGGGGCGCTTTCTGCAGGGCCGGGATCGCCCGGCGAATCTGGTTCAGCCGCTGGATATGGCGATAGAGAGGATGCGCCTGCGTCGCGGTGATGCGCTCATCCGTGAGATGCTCGCCAAAATAGGCGCGGCCGGTCTGGTGAAGGGTGTCCTTCTCGCCCTCCACATCCTGCGGTGCGCCTTTCATGAATTCGATTTCCTCGCCGTAGTACAAACAGGGAATGCCGCGCACCGTCCAGATCAGGTTGTAAGCGGCGGCTGCCATCCATTGCTCGCCCTTGAAGCGGAATTTGAAATCGTTGTCCGGGCCGACATCGTGATTCTGCAGGAAGGTGACGAGTTGGGTGACATCACCGTAGATCCAGTCCATGGACAGTATTTGTGCGGTGCCGCCGTAAGTGCCCTTGCTGACCGTGTCGCGGAAGGTGGAGAAGAGTCCGAAATCCAGTTGCGGGAAGCCCGAATCGCCGCCAGAGCTGGGATCACGCGGGTCGTCGCCCAAACGGGTATACCACCAGGGCCGGATCTGCGACGGCCCGTTATCGCCGCCGCCCAGATCGCCCCAGCCATAGCCCTTGACCAGATTCTCGCCGAACACGAACAGGCCCGGCTTGTGCGCCTTCCAGGCGTTGACGTACTCGAGCAGGTTATCGCGTTCGACATGCTTGACGGTGTCGATGCGCAGCGCGTCCACGCCCATGTCGAGATACCGGTTAATCGCGCCGATGAGGTACTTCTTGACGTTCTGCCGGCGGGTGGCGAGATCGATGCAGTCTCCGGCCAGGTGCCTGTTTTGCAACGGATGCGCGCTTTCCCAGTCGCCGCCGCAGATGAAGCCTTCCTGGTGGAACCACTCCGGGTCCAGGGTGTTGGCATCGATGCCGAAGAAGCGGCCCGGCCGGTAGCCAGGCTTGGGGACGGTCTCGCCGGTCAGTAAGTCCACCAGTGGCTCCACCCCCGCTGGATCGCGGGCATGGCGTTCGCGCCACCAGTCGGGTGCCTTGGGGTTGTCGATATCGTCGCGGTTCGGCCAGGCGTAATTGCCGAGGTTGCCCTGGTACGGCCCATGATCGACCCGGCCCGGCGCGGAACCCTGCGGCACGTAATACTTGATCGGCAGATGGTCGATATGCACCTGGCCGCGAATGCCGTACTGGCAGGAATGATTGACCACCACGTCCTGGATGATCTTGATGCCCCGCGCGTGCGCCGCGTCGATCAGATCCTGATACGTCGCGCCGGGCGATTCCAGGCGCGGGTCGATGCGCGTCCAGTCGTAGGCGTGGTAGCCGTGGTAATCGAGCCCTGAGCGGTTTTCCACCGGCGGTGTGACCCAGATCGCGGTGAAACCCAGATCCTTGATATAATCCAGCCGTTCGATAAGTCCCTAGAAAACACCGCGCCAGTGCTGGTCTACCGCTTGGCCGCTGGCGTCGAACTGGATGCGGTCGCGGCAGAAGAAATTGTTGGAGGGGTCGCCGTCGTAAAAGCGCGTGGTGAGGAGGAAGTAAATGGTCTCCTCGCGAAAATCCGGCTGATTCTCTACCCGCGAATTTTTGGCCTCCACATAACGGAGTGCGGACTTGGTTTTTCGCGTTACCCCGGACTTCCCGGTGCTGGTGGAGGATTTGGGCGTTGTCGCCGGAACGCTGGCTTTGGATGCGACGGGTTGGCTGTCATGCCAGTGCCCACGCCGGTCAAGCCAGCTGTCGCGACGGCGGTAGTGATCGGCGGTTTGCCGTCCCCATCCGTCATGAATCACAAAATGCGCGGCGCTCGAGCCCTCGAAGCGCCAGAAAAAACTGTTCGTGCCCTCCGCCGCCATGCGAACGCCCGGCCAGTCCGATCCCGCCCCGCTCGGCTCGACATCCCAGAAGTGAATATATACCGAATCCGCCCAATCGGCGGGCCTCTCGAAGTGGACGGTCAAAGTGGACATGGCCTCAGCTCCTGGAATGTTTGCAAAAAAATAGGTCAACGCCCAGCAAGTATTGGATGGTTGGGCAGGGGATTATTTTGGTCAGGAATGGGGTCGCGGTGGAAAGGTACACACAGGGTGACCCGTCACCCGACGGGTTTTAGCGGTAAACCATGAGAATGGGTATCCGCGCCTGTTACGCGGCCACCCGGTCAAAAATAACGATGCGGTTGAATCGGGAATAACGCGATCCGACATACTCTCTGATCGCTAAAGTATACCCGCCGCTGGCGTAGGAGCGGACCATCGCCTCATCGCGTGCATGCGCTTTCGCAATCTGCGCTAAGCATGGCGGCCGCCGACGCTGTGTCGCGGGAATCTTCCGGAGTTAGACCTGGGCCTATGGGTGACAATGCAGGTGAGCCACGAACCCGTCTGAACCCAGGAAAATCTGGTTCTTACGTTCCCATGGGACTGGTTGTGATCTCCCCTTCCGCCGCGAACACCAATACCGTCGCACCGCCCCGCTGCGTTGCCCAGAAACGTCCATCATGCTCGCAGCCGTTGGGTCAAGGCGATGAAGGAATCCCTTGTGGGTTAGGCTCGTTCGAAATGGAACCGGGGGGATCCCCTCAGGGCGAAATTCCCTGCCCTGGCTTGACGATTTCACGGCGAAGGGCGCTAAATGCAGGCTCGATTGGCGGGGTCTCTTGCGCCGAACACATTCATCCTGGATCCCTGCATCGCATGCACTTGATTCTAGAGCGCGCCCAGTATTCAGAGGAGGTTTCGGTCGGACATGGCTTCAAACACTCACAACATCCGGGCCGGCAAGGCCGTAAGGCTGTGGATCATGCTCTTGGCCATGGTGACGCCCCTCCTCCCCGGCCAGACAGTAATAGCCCAAGCGGAGCCAAAAATGGTCTACGTGGCGCCGATCGAAGGTGTCATCGATCTCGGGCTGGCGCCATTCGTTCAGCGGGTCCTGAACAAAGCGGCGGAAGAGAGCGCGGCAGCCGTCGTACTCGACATCAATACCTTCGGCGGTCGGATAGATGGAGCCGTGCTGATTCGCGACGCCTTGCTGAATGCCCGCGTGCCGACAGTGGCCTTCATCAACAAACGAGCGATCTCCGCAGGGGCCCTCATCGGTCTCGCCGCCGGAAAAATCGCCATGGCCGATGGAGGCACCATTGGGGCCGCCACTCCGGTGCAAATGGGGCAGCCGGGTTCACCCGCGCAGCCGGTGGAAGAAAAGACCGTCTCCTATGTCCGCAAGGAGTTCCGGGCGACGGCCGAGAGCCGCAAGCGTCCCCCGCTGATCGCGGAGGCGATGGTGGATGCCGACGTTGCAATCCCCGGCCTTATCGAAAAAGGGAAACTCCTGACCCTCACGACAGCGGAAGCCCTGAAGCACAAGGTCGCGGATTACCGGGCCAACACCCTGGACGAGGTCCTGAAACCCCTGAATCTGGAGGGGGTCGAGGTACGGAGGACGTCCCCCAACTGGGCTGAGAATCTGGTGCGCTGGCTTACGCATCCGACTGTCAGCTCCCTCCTTATCAGTATCGGTATACTGGGTATCATCCTGGAAATTCGAACTCCCGGCTTTGGGGTGCCAGGCATTCTTGGGATCACTACTCTGGCGCTGTTTTTCTGGGGACACTGGCTGGTACAACTGGCCGGATGGGAGGAACTGCTGTTGATCTGCGGCGGCCTCGTGCTCATGGTTCTGGAGATTTTCGTGATTCCGGGATTCGGCATTGCCGGTGCACTCGGAATCCTGGCCTTACTGAGCGGGCTGAGTCTGAGTCTGGTCGGTGCGGGCGCCAACTGGGAATTCATGCTCGAGGCTGCAGCCCGCGTGGTATTCGCCCTTATCCTGGCGTTGGCTGTGAGCTTGTTGTTACTAAGAATTTTGCCGCGCCTGCCCTTGGGGCGACGCCTGATTCTGGAAACCGGGCTTCCCGCAAGCGGGGGGTATGCCTCCGCTCCGGAAGGAGATGAGCGCTGGCACGGGAAAACCGGGGAAACCATTTCGCCCCTGCGTCCGGCAGGTATCGCGTTAATCGAGGGCGAGCGGGTGGATGTGGTTTCTAACGGGGAATTCATCGAACCCGGCACGGTGGTTAGGGTGACCCGGGTCGATGGCAGCCGGATCGTAGTCCGACGAGATCTAAAGTCGAAATAGTGAGGTAATTAACTTGATGGGAATAGAGACAGGCCTGGTGGGTGGCGTGGCGTTGCTGATCGTCTTGATCCTCACGCTTTCTCTTATTTTGTACCTGGTCCTGTTTCCCCTCTGGATCGCCGCCTGGGCGTCGGGGGCTTATGTGGGGCTCATCACGCTTATCG
>JAJRDJ010000464.1 GCA_028678445.1 Methylococcaceae bacterium | reverse complement strand
GTCAACGGCTACGGGCCCTTTGCCGTCATGACTACGGAACGTCGCGAAATCGTGGTCGAGGGTTCCGATGACGGCGAACACTGGCGGGCGTATGCATTCCGCTACAAGCCCGGTGATCTGGCCCAACCACTATCCTGGAACATACCCCACCAGCCGCGCCTGGATTGGCAAATGTGGTTCGCCGCGCTGGGAAGCCCAGAAAGTAATCCCTGGTTCTCGAACTTCATCGAACGCTTGAGACAAGGCTCAACTCCGGTACTGGCCTTGTTGAGCGCTAACCCATTTCCTGATCACCCGCCGCGCTGGGTCAGGGCCATGCTGTATCAGTACACCTTTACCACCCCTGAGGAACGCGACCGGACAGGCCAGATCTGGCGGCGCGAACTATTGGGAACCTATAGTTCTCCTTGATCACATGGGGGTTCAATTCATCTGGATGCTCAACGATGAATACGACTTCTGGCAGCCTCCTCGGTGGACCATGGAGCTGAAATCGTCTTGCCGATGTGCAAGTCCACTGGCCATGACCCCCTTGCGAGGAATCCCATGAAGAGAACGCGACTGGGGTCATGGCCGGATACCTGGCTACTCATTCAGCCCAGGTACAGCCATGGCCGACTCTGGTCAGTTCGAATTAGCGACGATTAACGAGCCACCCGTGGCACGAAACACTGGGTCGATACTGCCCCTGAAGGCCCCTCGCCCGGCTATACCTTCGTCATCGACCAACCGCTCCTGGACAAAGACGGGAAAAAGGGCCATCGGGACCAACAGCGGATTCTGCATTACTATTCGTCCCGATACTTAGAGTCAATGCCAGTGGACCCTGACCCTGGACCAGGCCACAATCACCGTGTATGGGCATGAAGCGGCAACTGACCTCTCCATTCTCACTATCATCGGGGGGTACGCCAGGATGCAGAGCAAGCTCAAGAACTTGCGGAATGACAACGGCAGGTTTTCCCCAGATGGTTACCCTGCGGTCAGAACTATAATTTCCGGCATTTTGACCCCCCTCGGCCGGTCATTATTTATGAATGTAAATCAGGACCCGCCCATGCCCCTTGCGCTGGCGATCCGCAACATGACCCGTCCCGAGGTGGACGAACTCTAATCAGCGGGTCTGTGGCGGCTGCGCCGCGGCGCGACAGATGAGCGTCTCCACGCGTATCAAGCGGTTGGCGCGGAACCACGTAATTGGCGCGATCACGAGCGGAAGGTGGGCATGGCGACGCTGTTCGCCAGCGCCTTCGGCGACACGCTGCTGTCGCTCCGGTATCACTTCGCCATCATGTTCAAGGCGTTGTTCATCCTGACGACTCTGTACGCCGGCACCCGGGTGGCGCGCTTCATGTTGCAGGATCTGCTGGGCAGCTGGGTGCCGACGCTGGGGCGGACCTCCTGGTATCCCGGCGTCATCCTGACCAGCGGGGTGGTGGTGACCGGCTGGGGCTGGCTGCTTTACACCGGCGTGATCGATCCGCTGGGCGGCATCAACAGGTGGTGCCAGCTGTTCGGCATCGCCAATCAGATGCTGGCGGGCATCGTGCTGTGCATGGCGACGACCCTCATCGTCAAAAGCGGCAAGCTGCGCTATGCCTGGGTGACCGGCGACCCATTGGCCCGGCTCTTGATCAATCACCAGCAGCGCCGCCTGTCAGAAGCTGTTCTGCCCGGAGCTGCGGATCAGCTTCCTCACCCATGCGCGCGACCAGTCCGACAGGCTGGCCGCCGGGACGCTGCCGGCGGAGCAGGCCGCCAAGGCGCCGCAACTCATCTTCAACGATTTTCTGGATGCCGGGCTGACGGGGCTGTTCATCACCGTATCGTGGTTCCTGGCCTTCGAGACCCTGCGCGTCTGCGCCGCCATCATAACCAAGCGCCCGCATCCGCCGTCTATGGAAGCGGCGCACATCCCCAGCCGGATGGTGGATGAGTGGGTGCTGGAAGGAGGGCGGTGCTTGCTGCCACCTGTGGATTTTCCCCGACCCCTGACGGCTGTCCGCCCACGACAGGCTGCCTGGCCGCCCCTAGCGGGGGTTCTTCCCGGCCTTGCGCGCCTTGAGCAGGGACTGGATCTCGTAGGCCCGCGCCTCGGTCAGCGGGTATTCAAGCAGCAACGCCACGCTGATGAGGCAGAGCAGCGGCGGCAGGCCGATCTCCCACGCGCGCAACCAGAAGAGCGTGGCGTCGCTTTGGGTCGTCGCGCCTTCCACGAAACCGGTGTACCGCTGCAGGTAGCCGCTAATGATCGTAGCGACCGAGACCGCGACCTTCCACCACCAGTTGTAGACGGCGAAGTAGATGCCCTCCCGGCGAATGCCCGTGACCAGTTCGTCCTCGTCACAGATGTCGGCGATCATCGCGTTGACGAGCGAGAAGGCGACAACCATGCCGAGCGACAGGCAGACCGTCGGGATCATCGACAGGTAGGGCAATTGCGGGTTGTAGCAGACGATCTTGGACAGATTGCCGCCGATGATCAGCCAGAGCGCCGAGATGACGGCCACGCGCTTACCGAAGCGCTTCGCGTACCACGTCATCGGCGCCACGCCCGCGATGCCGACAAGCGCCCAGAGCGTGCCGTTGTGTGCCATGAGCCTCGATGCCGCCTCGGTGTGTCCGCCGTAGAGGTAGAAGATCGTGATGAAGTTGTTGAACCCCATCACGAGCTGGAAGCCGACGATGAGCAGCACGAACACCGCGACCAGGCGCACGAACGTGCCATTGCGGTAGGTCGTCCTGAAGCTCTCGATGATCGGCACCCGCTCCTGCGCCCTGGCCTGCTTGAGCTTCCCCTCCTTGCAGACGAACGCACAGATCATCGCGGCTGCGGTGAGGATCACGCTCATGCCGAGACAGATCCACTTGATGCCGTTCACCGTGTCGCCGCCGAAGATCGGCCGGTTGGCGAGGAAGTAGACCCACGGCAGCGTGAGCGCGCCGACATTGCCGATGAAACTTGCGAAGGCGAAGAGGCTGGTTCTCTCGTGGTAGTCTGAAGTCATCTCCAGCCCCAGCGCGCCGTGGGGGATCGCGTAGACCGGCACCACGGTGTAGAAGAAGAGCGAGACGACGACGAAGTAGGCGAATATGCCCTCCTGGCTCCAGTCGTGCGGCACGGTCCAGAGCAGCCAAAACGCGAAGCCGATCAGGATGCCGCCGACGACGAGGAACGGGATGCGCCGACCATGCCGCGAGCGGCAATTGTCCGAGAAATTGCCCAGAATCGGGTCGATGATTGCGTCCCACAACCGCGGAAACGCCTGTGCATACCCGATCCAGACCGCGCTCACGCCGAGGCCGACGACGTAGACGAGACTCGTGAGCTGCACCACGGAGTTGACGGCGACGATCGTCACCAACGCCCCGAGGCCGTAAGCGATCTTCTGCTGGATCGGGACGCGATCCTCCAGGGCGGTGACGTGGTGCACGTGCGGGCTCATACGGCGATTCCGATGCGATTCTCGGACCGGGCAACGCAAATCCAGGCTTGCCAAAGCCAAAAACCCCGACCTGATTCGGCTCGGCCAAACTGCGATGGAATGCACCCGTCTGACACAGGATGTACCTGATTTATGTGAGCTACAGGAGATCAGGGGGATGGCGCTGGACGGGGCAAGGCGTCACTCGATATTCGGATCTGAATATGGAGATGAAGCATAACTCATTGAAGTATAGTCATATAAAGCGTCAATGTTAACGTGGTAATACTTATGGTGGTATACCTCATTCGTTGGCATGCCTGTTTTGGATTAACGCACAGAATAAACCCGTCACGAGGAAGGATTGGTTGCAATATAAGTAGCCGCCATCCTCACCCCGGAATAATTCAATACGGGAAAATCGTCCCGCATAAACTGTCTCAATCCAGCCGTGATCGAGGCCATAAATCGCCTGTTTCAAACCACGGCCGAAATAACCGCACCCGCCGCCTTCGCCACGCGCCAGAGGGTATGGGCTCAGCCATAGACCAAAATAGAACAGACCTTTTCGAAGGACATCCCCTCCGCCTGGTCGGTGACCACCGGCAGTGCGCCGGCCTGATGCCGCTGATACTTGATGCGAATATGGCCACTCACCTGCGATCCAGTCTTTTCCAGCCGGGCATAACTGTCATC
>JAJRDJ010000463.1 GCA_028678445.1 Methylococcaceae bacterium | reverse complement strand
TCGCCGAGCACGCCGACAAGGTCGAGTTGTGCCTGTTTGACGGCAGCGGACGACAGGAACAACAGCGCATCAAGCTGGGCGAGCAAACCGACCAAATCTGGCATGTGTATCTGCCCGAAGTGCGTCCGGGCCAGTTGTACGGCTACCGGGTGCATGGTCCTTATCGGCCTGAGGAGGGACACCGCTTCAATCCGCACAAGCTGCTGCTGGACCCCTACGCCAAAGCGATTGTCGGCGCCATCGAATGGAGCGATGCCCAGTTCGGTTACCGTATCGGCAGCCCCCGGGAGGATTTGAGCTTCAGCCGCCGCGACAGCGCGCCCGGCATGTTCAAGTGCCAGGTGATCGATCCCGGTTTTGATTGGGACGGGGATCGCCCCCCCAATATTCCCTGGCATCAAACCGTCATCTACGAGCTGCACGTCAAGGGCTTTACCCGCCTGCACCCGCACATTCCGCCGGAAATGCGCGGCACCTATGCCGGGCTGAGCACCCCGCCGGTCATCGACCACCTCAAGCGCCTGGGCGTGACCGCGGTGGAGTTCCTGCCAATACAGACTTTCGTCGACGACCGCCATCTACTGGACCGAGGGCTGAAAAACTACTGGGGCTACAATTCCATCGGCTACTTCGCCCCCGATCCACGCTATTCCGCCAGCGGTCGTCTCGACGAATTCAAGCATCTGGTCAAGACCCTGCACGCCGCCGGTATCGAAGTCATCATGGATGTGGTCTACAACCACACCGCCGAGGGCAACCATCTGGGGCCGACGCTATGTTTCCGCGGCATCGACAATGCCGCTTATTATCGTCTGGTGGCGGACGCTCCCCGCTACTACATGGACTACACCGGCTGCGGCAATACCTTGAACATGATGCATCCCCGGGTATTGCAGCTGATCATGGACAGCCTGCGCTACTGGGTCATCGAGATGCACGTCGATGGTTTCCGCTTCGATCTGGCAGCCGCCCTGGCCAGGGAACTGCACGAAGTGGATCAGCTCGGCGCGTTCATGGACATCATTCACCAGGACCCGGTCCTGTCGCAGGTGAAGCTGATTGCCGAGCCCTGGGACCTGGGGGATGGCGGCTATCAGGTGGGCAACTTTCCGGTCGGCTGGACCGAGTGGAATGGCAAGTATCGGGACGTCGTGCGCGATTACTGGCGCGGCGAGGGGGGCCTGATGGGCCAACTGGCCTACCGTCTCACCGGTTCCAGCGATCTGTACCAGCACAGTGGCCGCCGACCCTATGCCAGCATCAACTTCATCACCGCCCATGATGGCTTTACACTCTACGATCTGGTCAGCCATAACGAAAAGCACAACGCGGCCAATGGGGAAGACAACCGCGATGGCGACTCGCACAACCGCAGTTGGAACTGCGGCGCGGAAGGCGATACAACAGACCCCGAGGTGCTCCGACTGAGGCACCGGCAGCGACGCAATCTGCTGGCGACGCTGCTGCTCTCGCAAGGCGTGCCGATGCTGCTGGCGGGCGATGAAATCGGAC
Organism: Methylococcaceae bacterium; assembly: GCA_028678445.1. Classification (GTDB taxonomy): domain Bacteria; phylum Pseudomonadota; class Gammaproteobacteria; order Methylococcales; family Methylococcaceae; genus UBA6136. The sequence continues at coordinate 1,824 of JAJRDJ010000463.1, read as the reverse complement.
GCACCCAGCGAGGCAACAACAACGCCTATTGTCAGGACAATGAACTGAGCTGGGTCAATTGGGATCTGGCCTGGACGTCGGATAACCAGGAACTCTTCGAATTCACCCGTCGCCTGCTCGAACTGCGCGGCAAGCATCCGGCGCTGCGGCGGCGGCACTTCTTCCAGGGGCAGCGCATCCGCGGCACCGGCGTCAGGGATATCATCTGGCTGCGTCCGGACGCAGGCGAGATCAGCGATCAGGACTGGGATCACCATCATGCCCGTTGCTTCGGCCTGTACCTGGTCGGCGAGGCCTTGGAAGAGCAGGATGAACGCGGCCAATGGGCCAAGGACGACGATTTCCTGCTGTTGCTGAATGGCCATCACGAAGCGATTCGCTTCACTCTGCCGTGGAAGGGGGACTGCGAACTGGTGCTGGATACCGCCCTGGCCGAAGGCGGCAAGCTGCGGCAGGTCAGCGACCAGTCTTATCGGTTGGAGGGCCGTTCGCTGGCGCTGCTGACCCAGCGGCGCCAGGCTGGCCGAGTGGCGGAGCCGATACTGCGCCGGCGCTATTTCATGCCCTTCGGTGCGCAAGTGCTGGAAGGTGGGCGGGTTCGCTTTCGCCTGTGGGCGCCGGCGACCAAACGGGTGGACGTGTCGCTGCAAAAACCGGGGGCTGACGCCATTCTCCTGCCGATGGAATCCAGGGAAGCCGGCTGGTACGAATTGACCAGCGACCAGGCGACGGTGAACGATCTCTATCGCTATCGGATCGATGGCTTTGGCGAAGTCCCCGATCCAGCCTCCCGTTACAATCCCCAGGGCGTACATGGTCCGAGTCAGGTGATCGAGCCGGGTCAGTTCGTCTGGAACGACCGCAACTGGCGGGGCCGGCCCTGGGAGGAAGCGATCATCTATCAGCTGCATGTCGGCGCTTTTACCCCGCAGGGTACCTTCGCGGCGGTCAGGGAACGACTGGATTACCTGGTGGAACTGGGCGTCACCGCGATTCAACTGCTGCCGGTCGGGGCCTTTGCCGGTGGGCATAACTGGGGTTACGACGGCGTGCTGCCATTTGCCCCGGCCGCCAGCTATGGCCATCCGGACGAGCTGAAGGATCTGGTTCAGACCGCCCACAACAAGGGGTTGATGGTCCTGCTTGATCTCGCCTGTCACTACTTCGGGCCGGAGGGCAATTACCTGTCCGTTTACGCGCCGGCGTTCTTCGCCCGTCGCGCGACCGATCTCGCCGGCAGGAGCATCGACGTCACGCTGGCGGTCGCAAGCGAGTTCGTCATCCACAATGCGCTGTACTGGTTGGAGGAGTTCCATCTCGATGGCCTGCGTCTCAATGCGGCTCTGCTGCAGGAACATGCGGGCGAGCTGGACCTGTTGGAAGCGCTCGCCGACGCCGTCCGTGAGGGTCCCGGCAAACACCGCCATTGCCACTTGCTGTTGGGTCATGATCAGCGGGCTGCCCGCTATCTCCACTGGGATGATCACAGTACTCCGCGGCGCTATGAAGCCGTCTGGAATAACGCCGCCCAGCAGGCCATGCAGGAAGTGCTGACAGGCGCATCGGCAGGCGCGGTTGGTACCGCCCGGCCACTCGACCAGCTCGGCGCCTGCCTGAGCAGGGGGTTTGCCGGCAGCGGGTCAGACCGCCTGCTGCCCACCGCTTACGTGACCTTCCTGCAGGACTATGCGCGTATCGGCGACCGCGCACGCGGCGAACGTCTCCACCAGTTGACGTCACCACGGCCACTGGGTGCCATGGTCGCGACCTCACTGTTGGCGCCAATGCCGCCGGCGCTGTTCATGGGTGAAGAGTTCGCCGCCG
>JAJRDJ010000079.1 GCA_028678445.1 Methylococcaceae bacterium | reverse complement strand
CTGGCTGGCGTTAAGCTGCCGGGGCGGTTCCAGTATTTCCCAGGGGCAGTCCCGGTGCTGCTGGATGTGGCGCATAACCCGCAAGCAGCCAGGATTCTGGCCGGGTATTTACGGCAGCATTTTCAGGGTACTCGAATCCGTGCCGTATTTTCGGTCATGCGCGATAAGGATATCGCCGGGATGATCGACCCGCTGCGTGATACGATCGATTGCTGGTATCTTGCCCCCTTGCGCATGACCCGGGCCGCGACACCTGAAGAATTGTCTGAATTCCTCCATACTGCTGGCGTCAGCCATATCAAACGGGGCTATGCCGATGTCAGCGAGGCCTGTTACTCTGCTCGGCAAGACAGTGCAGCGGGTGATCTCCTGCTGGTGTTTGGTTCGTTTTTCCTGGTCTCTGATTATCTGGCGCTGGTCGCCTGAGGGGGGTTTGCTGAAATGGATGAACAATTAAAGCGGCGCCTGGTGGGCGCGGCAATCATCGTGTTACTGGCGGTTGTGGTGGTCCCGCTCTTCTTCGAGGACAAATCCCGCGAGGCACCGAAGGCCTTGCCCGAGCCGGTGGAAGAGCACGCACTGGCACTACCCAAGAATGAGTCCGGACCGGTGGATGTCACCGGTGAGGACGCGAATCCCGGGTCCGTGGCCCAGGAGACACCGGCAGCCGCGCCGAAAAAGCGGAAATACGAAGTCGTGCCACTGGATGACGCGCCGCCGCCAAAGCCAGCGAAGCTCGAACCCGTGCCAGCGGCTACTGTTCGGGCCGTACCGGAGGCGCCGAGAGAAATGCCCACGGCGGATGAGGCGCCAGCAATGGATACGCCTGCCGTCAATGCAACTCCCGCGCCCGCTCCTTACCAGAGCAAATCCACCAAGCCCAAACCAAAGTCCTCGGCAAAGATCACAGCAGGCAAAAGTGGAACGCCAAAGCCGGCCAGCGCCAAAGCCTCCGGGCCCGCCGTTCCCCGAGAAGCCTCCACCTCGGCGAATAAGAAGGCAGCACCTGCCGGTGCCAGCTTCAAGCCAGCCAAATCCACGGCGCCCGTCGCGCCCAAACCCGCCCAGGCGGCGGTACGGCCAGCCGAACCGGTCGCCAGGAAGCCTGCCGGTACCGCCGCCTCCAGGGACACTGCCAAGCCGGTGACCACCAGCCCAACACCCGCCACCACGCCGAAGGCTGCTGCCGGCAGTGGCAAGTCCTGGACGGTTCAGGCCGGCACCTTCGCCGAAGAATCCAATGCCCGCGCCCTGACCGAGAAGCTGCAAAAGCGCAATCTGCCCGCCAGGATTCATGTCACCGAAGGGGCTTCCGGGAAGGTGTATCGGGTGACCGTGGGCCCTAACCTGGATCGAAGCCATGCCGAGAAAATCCAGAAGCAACTCTCCACGCAGGATGATGTAAAAGGTGTGATCCTCCAGACCCGTTGATTGCTTCCCGCCTTGTTTTCGGCTCCTAAGCAGACACGTCATGATGGCGTTTAACTGGCTGGACTTCGCCATGATCGGCGTGATGGGCCTCTCCGGCTTGGTGGGTCTGGTACGCGGCCTGGTCCGGGAAGTGCTGTCGCTGGTGGCATGGGGCCTCGCGATCTGGGTGGGCGTGAGCTTCAGTGCCCAGGCGGCGGCATATCTGGAGCAGGCGATCCCTTCTCCGACCGCCCGGCTGGCGGCCGCCTTTGGCATCCTTTTTTTGTTGACCCTGATACTGGCCGGCATGATCGGATTCCTGCTGACGCGGATGCTCGAAACCACGGGCCTTTCCGGTATCGACCGGCTTGCGGGTTTGTTCTTTGGCGTGGCCCGGGGCGTACTGATCATCGTGGTGCTGGTTTTTCTGGCCAGGGAAACGCCGCTCCCCAAGGAAGCCTGGTGGCGGGAGTCGCAGCTAATCCCCCTGTTCCAGTCGCTCGCCCTCTGGTTGTCCAGCCAGTTGCCGCCCGGTTTCATGAGCCGGGTGGGCGCCAAGTCCCTTTCTCACTGATCTAGATAACGCTTATGTGTGGAATTGCCGGGATTGTCTCCAGCAAGGAAGTGAATCAGGAGTTGTATGAAGCCTTGACCGTGCTCCAGCACCGGGGCCAGGACGCGGCGGGTATCGTGACTTGCGAGGGGGATCGGTTTCATCTCCGTAAGGATAGTGGCCTGGTTCGCGATGTTTTTCATACCCGGCACATGGTCAACCTGCGGGGCACCATGGGCATTGCCCATGTCCGCTACCCGACAGCGGGCTGCATCAGTTCCGCCGAGGCCCAGCCGCTTTACGTTAACTCCCCCTATGGCATTACCCTCGCGCACAACGGCAATCTGACCAATGCCGAAACTCTGAAAAAGGAATTGTTCGTTCAGGATCAGCGGCATCTCAATACCGATTCGGATTCTGAAGTGCTGCTCAATGTGTTTGCCCATGAACTGCATGAATTGGGCAAATTGCGGATTGGTGTCGATGATGTATTCCAGGCTGTTACGAGTGTTCATGCGCGCTGCCGGGGGGCATATTCCGTCGTTGCCATGATCACCGGCTTCGGCGTGCTGGCCTTTCGCGATCCGCATGGGATTCGGCCCCTGGTCTACGGCGAACGGAAGACCGGATTGGGGACCGACTACATGTTCGCTTCTGAGAGCGTGGCGCTCGACGTGCTGGGGTTCGCCAAGGTGCGCGATCTCGAGCCGGGCGAGGCCATCTTTATCGAAAAGAAGGGGATCCTGCATGCGCGGCAGTGCGCCGCCGCGACCGCCTTGTCGCCCTGCATTTTCGAATTCGTCTACTTTGCCCGTCCGGATTCGATTATTGACAACATTTCGGTCTATAAGGCCCGGCGGCGCATGGGTGACAAACTGGCCGACAAGATCCGGCGCCTGCGCCCGGACCATGACATCGATGTCGTGATTCCCATACCCGACACCAGCCGCACGTCGGCCCTGCAACTGGCGAACCAGCTGGGTGTCAAGTATCGAGAGGGGTTCATCAAGAATCGCTACATCGGCCGCACGTTCATCATGCCCGGCCAGCAGCTCCGAAAAAAATCGGTGCGGCAGAAGCTCAATGCCATCGGCCTGGAATTCAAGGGCCGGAATGTCCTCCTGGTCGACGATTCCATTGTGCGTGGTACCACCTCGGAACAAATCATCCTGATGGCCCGTGAAGCCGGCGCGAACAAGGTGTATTTCGCCTCGGCGGCGCCGCCGGTACGCTATCCCAATGTCTACGGCATCGACATGCCCGCCGCCGAGGAATTGGTGGCCCATGGTCTGACCGAGGCGGAGATTGAGCGCGAGTTGGGTTGCGATTGGCTGATCTACCAGGATCTGGAGGATCTCATCGCCGCCGTGCAACACGGCAATCCGGACATACGCCGGTTCGATACCTCCTGCTTCAATGGGGAATATATCACCGGCGACGTGAGCCAGACGTATCTCGACCATCTCAGCAACCACCGTAACGATAATGCCAAGGCTGTGCGCGATGGCGCCGGGACGGCCATCGGCTTGCACATCTCAGGATAAGGACGGACCCATCCATGACCGAGATCGACTGGAGCCAATTCCACCTGGACACCCAGGCCATCCGTGCCGGGCAACACCGGACGCCGGAGGGCG
>JAJRDJ010000462.1 GCA_028678445.1 Methylococcaceae bacterium | reverse complement strand
CCGTACTGGGTCATTTTCTTACGCAGGGTGCTGCGGCTGAGGCCCAGTATCTGTGCGGCCTGGGTCTGGTTATGGCCGCAGTATTCCAGGACGGTCCGAATCAGCGGCTGCTCGACTTCGCTCAGCACGAGTGCATACAAATTGGTGGCGCCGTGACCGTCCAGCCGGGCGAAATAATCCACTAATGCGGAGCGTACATGGCAGCTGAGAATGGAATCCGCTCTAACATGACTTTCCGTGGGCGCTGGTTGTTCACTGGTGTCCGTAAAAGAGCTCATGCCATGGTCTCCATGATCTGTGCGAAGGTATTTTCGATGCAGGCAATCTGCCCTTTCGCCGTCGTTTCGGCATTGAAAACTGGCTTATAGTTCATGGGGCAGGGCAGGCGGTCGAGATACCAGCCCATGTGTTTACGGGCGATGCGGATGCCTTGGTGCTCGCCATAAAATCCATGCAGCTCCTGCAGATGTTCGAGGACGATGGTGCTCATATCGGAGAGGCCCGGTACGACAGCCGGGCTATGCGGGCGCATGGCCCGGTTCAGGCAGGCGAAGAGCCAGGGTTGGCCCAAGGCCGCTCGGCCGATCATGACGGCGTCGGCGCCGGTTTCGGCTAAAACCGCAAGAGCCTTGGCCGGGCTGTCGATATCGCCATTGGCAATGACCGGTATGGTGACGCCCCTCTTGACCGCGCGGATTGTACGGTATTCGGCCGCCCCGGAAAAGCCGCAGGCCCGGGTGCGGCCATGCACGGTAAGCGCCTGAATCCCGCTTTCCTCGGCAATCCGGGCGATGCGGAGGGCATTACGGCTGTCCTTGTCCCAACCAGTGCGAATTTTCAGCGTGACCGGCACCGCGACGGACTGTACCACCGCCTGGAGAATACCGGCAACGAGGGTTTCGTCTTTGAGCAGCGCGGAGCCCGCCGCCTTACCACAGACTTTTTTGGCCGGGCAGCCCATGTTGATGTCGATGATTTGCGCGCCGCGGTCGGCGTTGATGCGGGCCGACTCGGCCATTTCGCCAGGATCGTTGCCGAGAATCTGCACAGCGCGTAGCCCCGGCTCGCCGGTATGATCGGTACGCAGCAGGGTCTTGCGGTCATGACGCAGCAAGGGATTCGCGGAAATCATTTCGTTGATCGCCAGCGCGGCGCCGAAACGCCGGCAGAGCGTGCGAAAGGGCCGGTCGGTGATGCCCGCCATCGGCGCCAGGATCAGGCGGTTGGTCAGCGTGTGGGGGCCAATTTGCATCAGGTCGCTTCTTCAACAGGGTTGGTCATTGTAAAGGCTGAGGAACAGCGCCGAAAGCATCTGCATCCATTGATTAAGCGCGGAGCAGGCGGCTTTTTCGTTGGTGGGCGGCTGGCGCTCAGGCCGTGTGCAGTACTCGCGAAACGCCTTCCAACACCGACTCCACCGTATGCACCCGCATGCAGTCAAAGCGTCCGGCGCAGCTCGGGCGGCGGTGGCAGGGAGAGCAGGCGCGGGGTTGGTAGAGGACGAGACCATTCTCCCGCGTGGTATCAAGATAGGGCATGGTTGAGCCAAATAGGGCCACGCTTGGCGTGGCCATCGCCGTACCCAGATGCGTCAAACCGGTATCCACGCCGATCAGCAGCCCGGCACTTTGAATGATCGCGGCGCACTCGGTCAGTGAGGTTTGCCCGGTGAGGTTGAGGATGGCGCCTTCGGCCATGGCCTCGATCGCGGCGGCGCGGTCTACGTCACCCGGCCCGCCGAGCAGGATCGGCGTGAACCGGGGCCGGAGCCGCTGCGCCAGTTCAGCCCAGCGATCATCGAACCAGTGCTTTTGCGGGCGCGTGGTAAACGCTGCCAATACCGCATGCGCCCCGCTGATACCAGCCGCAACCAGCAGCGCCGCCGCCCGCCTCCGGGCCTCCTCGGGCACGGGGATGTCCATGACAAACTGCTCGGGCCGGGCCCCCAGGCGCACGGCGAGATCCCGGTACTCCTTGCCGATGCGCGGGTCGTCCATCACACGGGGGATGACTTCCGTCATCAGGAACTGGCTGCCCTCGCGGGAGCCCAGACCCATACGCCGGTCTGCGCCGCAGAGGTAGGCCCAGACACCGCTTTTCAGCAACCCCTGGAGGTCCAGCGCCAGATCGTAGCGTTCCGCTCGCAGGGTAGCGACAAAAGCCCGGATTTCACCCGCCAGGGTCCCGTACTGACCGGCTTGCCTGAGCTCACGCCAGCGGCTTCGCGGCACCAGGTGCAGGCGGTCGAGCCGCGGGTTATGTTGCAGCAGGTCGGCGTGGGCACTCTCCGCCAGCCAGCCGAGTTGGGCGTCCGGCCACAGGCCGCGCAGCGCCGGGATCAGGCCGGACGCCATGATGATGTCGCCGATGGCGCTCAGGCGGATGATGAGGATGCGTCGGGGGTTGTTCATGCCGGGTGGGTCTGGTAGAAGAGGCGTGCGGTCGACGTCCGTTTAAGCGGTCACCGAAACGCAAGAATAGCAGCCTGGTGAACGATGCCTCGTGATGACCGGACGCTTGGCGGCCAGCATATCAGCGCAGGGTCACGGCTGAAAACTAACTGATCAGGGGCAGGCTTCGAAATGGATACGCCTCTGCCCTTGATAGCCGGTTCGGCCGTCCCAACATTGGCTTCATCTTTTACATTGAACACTGGATAGATACCTCATGCGAATGGAGAAATTGACAGGCAAGTTTCAAGCGGCTCTCGCGGATGCACAGAGCCTGGCATTGGGCGGTGATCAACAGTTCATCGAACCGGTTCACGTTATGGTGGCCCTGCTTGATCAAGAGGGCGGCACGGTCCGGCCCCTGCTGACCCAGTGCGGCGTCAATGCGGGTGGGCTCAGGGCGACACTGAACCAGCTTCTGGAGCGTCTGCCGAAGGTCGAGGGCACGGGTGGCGACGTGCAGATTTCCAGCGACCTGCTGAAGCTGCTCAATCTCACCGACAAGTTGTCGCAAAAGCGCGGCGACCAGTTCATTACCAGCGAAATGTTCGTGCTGGCGGCGCTGGAAGACAAGGGTGCCCTGGGTGATGCGCTCAGAAAGGCCGGCTTAAAGCCTGATTCCTTGGCACAGGCTATCGAAAAGATCCGTGGCGGACAGAAAGTGGACGATCCGAACGTCGAGGAGCAGCGCGGGGCCTTGAAGAAGTACACCATCGACCTGACCGAGCGGGCCGAGCGCGGCAAGCTTGACCCGGTGATCGGCCGCGATGACGAGATTCGCCGCACCATTCAGGTCCTGCAACGGCGGACCAAGAACAATCCGGTGCTGATCGGCGAGCCCGGCGTCGGCAAGACCGCCATCGTCGAGGGGCTGGCGCTGCGCATCATCAACGGCGAGGTGCCGGAAGGCGTCAAGAGCAAGCGGCTGCTCGCGCTGGACATGGCCGCGCTCATCGCCGGGACCAAGTTCCGTGGCGAGTTCGAGGAACGCATGAAGGCGCTGCTGAATGACATCAGCAAGCAGGAAGGCCAGGTTATCCTGTTCATCGACGAATTGCATACGTTGGTTGGCGCCGGCCGCGCCGATGGTGCGATGGATGCCGGCAACATGCTCAAGCCCGCCCTGGCGCGCGGCGAGCTGCACTGCATCGGCGCCACGACGCTGGACGAATACCGGAAATACATCGAGAAGGATGCCGCGTTGGAGCGGCGCTTCCAGAAGGTGCTGGTGAACGAGCCCAGCGTCGAGGACACCATCGCCATCCTGCGCGGCCTGAAAGAAAAGTACGAGGTGCACCACGGCATCACGATTACCGATCCGGCCATCGTCGCGGCGGCGACGCTGTCGCATCGCTACATCACCGACCGTAATCTGCCAGACAAGGCCATCGACCTAGTCGATGAGGCCAGCAGCCGCATCCGCATGGAAATCGACTCCAAGCCGGAAGAAATGGACCGGCTCGACCGCCGCCTGATCCAGTTCAAGATTGAACGCGAGGCACTGAAGAAGGAAACCGACGAGGCCTCGCGGCGTCGCCTGACCGAGCTGCAGGAACGCATCGACGAGATGGAGCGCGAATACGCCGAGCTGGAAGAAGTCTGGAAAGCCGAAAAGGCCGCGTTGCAGGGCAATACCGCCGTCAAGGAAAAGCTGGAAAAGGCCAAGCTCGATATGGAAGCGGCGCGCCGCGCTGGCGATCTCGCGCGGATGTCCGAACTGCAATATGGGGAAATTCCGGGTCTGCAAAAGCAGCTCGAGGCCGCCGAGGCCGCCGAGGTACAGGAAGCGACGCTGGTCCGCAACAAGGTGACCGACGAGGAAATCGCCGAGGTGGTCTCGAAATGGACCGGCATCCCTGTCTCCAAAATGCTGGAAGGGGAGCGGGAAAAGCTCCTGCACATGGAAGCCCAGCTCGGTCGCCGCGTCGTCGGCCAGCAGGAAGCCATTACCGCCGTGTCCGATGCCATCCGCCGCTCCCGTGCGGGCTTGGCCGACCCGCGTCGCCCGAATGGCTCGTTCCTGTTCCTTGGGCCCACCGGTGTGGGCAAGACCGAGTTGTGCAAGGCCCTGGCGGAATTTCTTTTCGATACCGAGGAGGCGATGATCCGCATCGACATGTCCGAGTTCATGGAAAAGCACTCGGTCGCCAGGTTAATCGGTGCCCCGCCCGGTTATGTGGGCTACGAGGAAGGCGGTTACCTGACCGAAGCCGTGCGGCGGCGGCCCTACTCGGTGATCCTGCTGGACGAAATCGAAAAGGCGCATCCGGATGTATTCAACATCCTGCTGCAGGTACTCGACGATGGCCGCCTGACCGACGGCCACGGGCGGACGGTGGATTTTCGCAACGCCGTCATCATCATGACGTCGAACCTCGGCTCCGACCGCATCCAGGAACTGGCGGGGGAAGAGAACTACGCGCTGATGAAGGAATCCGTCATGGCCGTGGTGCGGCTGCATTTCCGGCCGGAATTCATCAACCGCATCGACGAGGTGGTGGTGTTCCATCCGCTGCAACGCGAGCAGATCCGGTCCATCTGCCGGATTCAGATCGGCTATCTGGAACAGCGCCTGGCGGAGCGGGACATCACGCTCCAGGTCACCGACGCCGCCTTGGACCGGCTGGGCGAAGCCGGCTTCGACCCCGTCTACGGCGCGAGGCCGCTCAAGCGGGCCATCCAGCAGGAGTTGGAAAACCCGCTGGCCCAGGACATCCTGGCCGGCAGGATCGGGCCCGACGATACCGTCACGGCGGATGTTGAAGGCGGGCGAATGGTGTTCCGGGCTTGATTTGGAAAGGCGGCAGCAGGTAGCCCGGAAGCAGCGAAGCGGAATCGTGGATGAACGGACCTTCAATCCCTCGATTCCGCTACGCTGCATCAAGGCTAAACGCCGAATATCCGGTCCAAAGGACTCACCACCCCTTGCCCGCCCCGGTTCAGCACATAAGTATAAATCATCGTCCTGCTCACGTCCTTATGGCCAAGGAGTTCCTGAACGGTACGGATGTCATAGCCGGATTCAATCAAGCGCGTAGCGAAACTGTGGCGCAAGGTATGCGGTGAGGCGGGTTTTGGAAGACCCGCCGCTTGCACTGCCCGCTG
>JAJRDJ010000461.1 GCA_028678445.1 Methylococcaceae bacterium | reverse complement strand
GTCACCCGCGGGGAAGCCCAGAATGACGCCAGTGAGAACGAAACCACCACGCCCGGCTGGGTGCTGATGAATGTTGGCGTGCAGTACGAGGCGAAATCCTTTGCCGACAGCAAACTGCTGTTCTTTCTCAAGGGCAACAACTTGCTGGATCAGAACATCCGCAACTCGACCTCCTACCTCAAGAACTTTGCCCCCGAGCCGGGACGTGGGGTGCAGGTGGGCTTCCAGATCAGCTACTAGAACCCACCATAAACCCGCAGCCACAACCCCCATCCCGCTTGCCCGTCACCGTGCTGTCCGGCTTTCTCGGCGCCGGCAAGACCACCCTGCTCAACCACATACTCGCCAACCGCGAGAATCGCCGGGTGGCCGTCATCGTCAACGACATGAGCGAGGTCAACATCGACGCCGCCCTGGTGCGGAACGAAGTCCAGCTCAATCGCGCCGAAGAAAAGCTGGTGGAAATGAGCAATGGCTGTATCTGCTGCACCCTGCGCGAGGACCTGCTGCTGGAAGTCGGCAAGCTGGCCCGGGAAGGGCGATTTGATTATCTCGTGATCGAATCGACAGGGATTGCAGAACCGCTGCCCATCGCCGAGACCTTCACCTTCCGCGATGAGAGTGGCCAGAGCCTGTCGGACCTGTCCCGGCTTGACACCCTGGTCACGGTCGTCGATGCCGTCAACTTCATGCACCATTTCCTGGAGGCCCCGGACCTTAGCGAAATCGACCAGTCCCTGGACGAAGACGACACCCGCAATATTGCCGACCTGCTCGTGGACCAAGTGGAGTTCGCCAACGTAATCCTGATCAGCAAGGCCGACCTGGTCAGCCAAGACGAACTGTGCAATCTCACCGCCATCCTGCACCAACTCAACCCCGAGGCTGACATCCAGCCCATGGTGATGGGCCGGGCACCTTTGAATAAAATCCTCAACACCCGATTGTTTGATTTTGACAAGGCTGAGCAGGCACCCGGCTGGATGAAGGAAATGCAGGGTCAGCACACCCCGGAAACCGAAGAATATGGCATCAGCGCCTTCAGCTACCGGGCCCGCCGCCCGTTTCATCCAGAACGGTTTCACCACTTCCTGCATGAAGGCGGACATGACAACGGCACACTCCTGAGATCAAAAGGCTTTTTCTGGCTCGCTTCCCGCAACGACATGGCCGGCACCTGGTCGCAAGCGGGCGGAATCATGCACCATGCGGCGGCCGGCCGCTGGTGGGCGACGGTTCCGTCCGAGCAGTGGCCGGATGAACCGGAAATCCTCGAGGAAATCCGACAGGACTGGGCTGAACCCTTCGGTGACCGGCGACAGGAACTGGTGTTCATCGGCCAGAACCTCCATGCAGCCACCCTGCGCGCCGAACTGGATGCCTGCCTGCTGACGGACCGGGAAATGGTGGCGGGACCGAATGCCTGGCGCAACTACACTGATCAGTTCCCCGCCTGGCCGGTAATAACCGAGACCGAGCCCTCATAAAACCATGATCACTCATTCCCAAGCGGGCCTTCTGGCGATGGCCGCGGGTGCAGTCATCAGCCTGGTGTCCCTGTCCGGGGTCTTTGTCCTGTGGCTGGAACCGGAACGCCTGCGGCGCTGGATACCCAATATGGTTGGGTTGGCGGTTGGCGTTCTGCTGGGTGATGCCTTCATCCACCTGATTCCGGATGCAGTCGCCCGCCATGGCAATGTCGGCGAAGTCTGCCTGGCCGTTCTCGGGGGTGTTTTCCTCTTTTTCGTCCTGGAAAAGCTGGTTCGATGGCGCCATGACCACGAACCCATTGCAAGCCCCGGAGCGAACCAGATTCTGCCCATGGCGCGCATGAACCTGATCGGCGACGCGGTGCACAACTTTATCGACGGCATCCTCATCGCCGGCAGTTTCTGGGTCGACCCCTGGCTTGGGGCCACCACCACGCTGGCCATCGTTGCCCATGAAATCCCCCAGGAGATTGGCGACGTGGGCGCGTTGATCCATGGCGGTTACAAACCCGCCGAAGCGATCCGCTACAACTTTTACTGTTCAATGACCGTACTGGCTGGAATCGCCGCCACCTGGCTGCTGGGCCACTATGCCGAGCAGTCCCTGACCTTGCTGTTGCCGCTGGCAGCCGGAGGCTTCATCTACATCGCCGCCTCCGATTTCATACCCGCCCTGCACGCCACCCAATCCGAACCCGCCTGGGGACAGGTGATTACATTCGCCTTCGGTATCGGATTCATGCAATCCGTGGCGGTGCTGGAAAGTCTGCATCAACGCTTTAATCCTTGAGTCCATCTACCATGGCCAGCCTAGCCCCAATCGCTTTTGCCACACCCGAACCGAGAACCATCGTCAGTCGTGACCCTGCCGATCTGGCCTGGATTTACGAACCAGAGGTCAACCTCTGCATTCTGGAGCGGGACATCGACCCCGCCGTGCAGCGCTTTACCAATACCCTGCTTACCCAGCGCGAAGCGCTTGAAATAGAACAAGCCATTCAGGGCGAAAGGTTACGAATACCAGAGACACTGAAACCCCTCCCCCATTCAGCCGCCTGGGCAGACGACGTCAACTATCTGCTCGACCTGTTCCGGGACCTTTTCGCAGCGGGCCGTATCGGCTTTCGGACACATATCCTGGATAAGGCCATGTGCCCCCGTTTTCATGTCGATCGGGTTCCCGTCCGGCTGATCTGCACCTATGGAGGATGCGGGACCGAGTGGCTGCCCGAATACGCGGTCGACCGCGGCAAACTCGGTCCAGGCGCCTGCGGCCTGCCTGACGAAACCTCCGGCATCATCCGTGATCCCGCCGCCATCCAGCGGCTACCCGCCTACGCCGTAGGCCTGCTGAAAGGCGAGAAATGGGAGGGCAACGAAGGCCGCGGCGCGGTTCATCGTTCTCCCAAGCCCGGTGGCGACAGGCCAAAACGGCTGCTGATGACGCTGGATTGGCTTTGAGCCATGCGTATCCGGCTCACAGGTGGACGGGTTTATGACCCTTCGCAGGCTTGGGACGGCGAGGTCCGCGACCTGTTTATCGAGGACGGCAGGATCCGCGACGATCCCGGACCGGGCGCCCATTTCGACGCGATACACGAGGTGAGCGGCCTCGTAGTCATGGCGGGTGGCATCGACATCCATAGCCACATCGCGGGCGGCAACGTCAACACGGCCAGGCTTTTGTTGCCGGAACAGCATCGCAATTACATGGCACGGCGACTGGGACATCCGCATTCGACGGCACGCTGGTCCACTGTCGAAACCGGCTACCGCTATGCCCAAATGGGCTACACCACCGTCGTGGAGCCGGCCGTTCTACCTGTAAACGCCCTGGATGCCCATCTGCAAATGGCGGATATTCCGATCATTGACACCGCCGGTCTGGCGATCCTCGGGAGCGACGACTTTCTCCTGAGACTCCTGCGCCATGGCGCCAGCCAGTCTCAGGTCAACGACTATGTGGCATGGACCATCCAGGCCACCCGCTGCCTAGGGCTGAAGGTCATCAACGCCGGCGGGGCCAATGCCTTCAAGTGGAACGTGCGCCAGTTTGGCCTGGACGATGTCGTCCCTGTCTATGGCGTCAGCTCCCGAACGATCCTGCAAACCCTCCAGCGGGCGGCCTGCGAGATCGGTCTGCCCCATCCGGTCCATGTCCACTGCAACAACCTCGGCGTGCCCGGCAATGTCGAAACCGCGCTGGCGACCATGGAAGCCGCCCAGGGTCTGCCCATGCATCTCGCCCATATCCAGTTCTATGGCTACGGGCAGGAGGGGCCTCGTGCCTTCTCCTCGGCAGCGGCGCGGCTTATGGATGGGTTCCGGCGTCACCCCAATATCACCATGGACGTCGGTCAGGTGCTCTTTGGCCAGACGGTCACGATTTCCGGGGATGTGATCGCTCAGTACAGCCGTCGCGACGACGCCAGCCCGGCGAAATGGGTCGCCTGGGATGCCGAATGCGAGGGCGGCGGCGGTGTCGTGCCCTACCGTTACCGCGAGTCCAGTTTCGTCAACAGTCTGCAATGGGCCATCGGACTGGAGATTTTCCTGTTGGCTGACGACCCATGGCGCGTGTTCTTCACCACCGATCACCCCAATGGCGCACCCTTTACCCGCTATCCGCAACTGTTTCGCTTGCTCATGGATTATGACTACCGCCTGGAGTGTCTCAAAAAAATCCATCCGGAAGTCGCTGAACTGAGTTTACTGAGGCATCTCAAAAAAGAGTTCACGCTCTACGAGATCGCCATCATGACCCGCACCGCCGCTGCCCGGCTGCTGGGGCTGGCCGACCGCGGACGCCTTGCCCCCGGCGCCGTGGCCGACATCGCGGTATACCGGGATCAGCCGGACCGGGATGTCATGTTTTCGCGCGCCGAGCTGGTCTTCAAGAACGGCGCGCTGGTCGTGAAATCCGGCGAGGTGATTCAGCGGCTCAAGGGTGCCACCCAAGTGATCGCGCCTGAATTCGATCACCGGATCGAGCGGGACATCAAAGTCTATTTCGATCGCTTCTACAGCCTTTCCCTGGAGCATTACATGCTCAACGATGCCTGGTTTGGCAGCCCCGAATCCAGCCGCTTCCATCGTCATCCCACCCTGGGCGCCTGAACATGTCAACGGCAACCGTATCCGAAAACAGGCCCGACCTGACCGAAGCGGATCTTCTGGAGATGCCTGAAAGCGAGTACATGAATTCCTGCCAGCTCGCTTTTTTTAAAAGCCGATTACTGGCCATGCGCAAGGATGTCATGCAGAGCGCCCAGACTTTGGTCACGGACCTGCGCGAAGCCGAGCATGTCGCTGACCCCTCGGACCGGGCCACGCTGGAAGAGGAGTACCTTAGAACGCTGCGGGTTCGCGATCGCGAGCGCAAGCTGCTCGAACGCATCGAGCGCGCCCTCGGACGGATTGAAACCGGCGGTTACGGATTCTGTGAAGACTCCGGCGAACCCATCGGTCTGGGGCGCCTGCTGGCGCGCCCCACGGCCCGGCTCTCTCTGGATGCCCAAAAAAGCCGGGAACACTATAAATCCCTTTACGAGGACTAACCGCATGAACACGGTACCCGACTGGATGCCCACTCACTATACGGGTTGGCGGGAATGCATCACCGTGCACTGCGGCATCCCCCTGACGCCTGACTATGTCGCCGAACGGCTGAAAATCCTGAGTTGGACGGAGCCGCTTCGCGGAGAAAACGGATGCCTGCGCTCATAGAATGTAACCTCACGCCCCGGAAGGGGTCTTCCAACGGAAATCGCGAGGTTACGACACATGAGTTCCCCATCCGCAACGGACTTCGACCGCCTTTACCAATTCCACCTCAAGCATCTCAAGCTCAAGGGCTTGCAACCAAAAACCATCGAGGCTTACGCACGGGCCTTCCGCCGGGCCGATGCGTACTTCGGCCACCGACTCGATGCGCTCACCGCGGCGCAACTGACCGACTATTTCAGTGATCTGTTGGCCTC
>JAJRDJ010000460.1 GCA_028678445.1 Methylococcaceae bacterium | reverse complement strand
TTCTGCATGATCTGCGGCAAGGGCTTCAAAACCCTGACTCGCCATCTGAATACTGCTCACGATCTCAAGGCGGGCCAATATAGAAAGCAGTTTGATATTCCTCGTACCCAATCTCTTGCAGCGAAGAACTACTCTGAGTCGCGTCGACAGATGGCCATCGATCGTGGTCTGCCGGACGTCCTTGCCAAAGCTCGTGCCGCCAGAACCAAGAAGGCTGCTGAACCTAAAGCGAAGACCGTTTCGAAGGCCAAAGCTACGAAGAAGAAGTAACCAGAATTTCCGCACTGGGACGATCAAGGCCGGGGAGTGATCCCCGGCCTTTTGTCTACCCCTTAAAAGCTGCCTGGTTTCGTTTGGTGATGACTGCCAGTTAGTGCTGTCAGGCCAGTGAAGCCCGGCAGTGGCTTTTAACTCCGGCCCTGCTCCGCACCTGTCGGTTTGATTTGTTCGAGATCGATTCCCTTGATTGTCGGCAAGACTTAGGGGCGCGCGGCTGTTCGTGACCGTCGTCGGGAACCTGCTAGTTGCCAGCGGCGCTTTGAGTGGTAACTTAAAGTTGACGTTTCACGTAGTCTCCATTTCCCCAAGGAGCCCAGCCATGAAATTTCTCTCAACTCTTAGTTGCCTGCTGTTGTTAGCCACGAGTGCCGTTGCGGCAGGGAGCGTGGTCGATTACGAAGTCGATGGCGTCATCTTTGAGGGTTATTATGTCGCCCCGACGGTCGCTGCCCCGCTGGTGCTGATGATTCACGATTGGGACGGGCTCAACGGCTACGAGATCAAACGCGCGGAGATGCTCGCTGCTCTCGGCTACACGGTTTTTGCCGCGGACCTTTTTGGCAAGGGCATCCGCCCGGCGTCAATAGATGAAAAACGCCAGCGCACTGGCGCACTTTACGCCGACCGGCCACGGCTGCGCGCCCTGTTGCAGGGGGCGCTGGCGGCCGCGAAAAAAAAGGGCGCGCGGATCGACAACGCGGTTGCAGTCGGCTATTGCTTCGGTGGCGCGGCGGTGCTGGAGATGGCCCGCTCCGGCACCGAACTGAAGGGTTTCGTTTCCTTCCACGGCGGGCTGGACCTCCCGCCCGGTCAGGATTACACCAAGGTTCGGGGGTCGGTCCTCATCCTGCACGGCACGGCCGACAGCAGCGTCAGCATGGATGATTTCGCCGCCCTCGCCATCGCCCTGGAATCGGCTGCCGTCTCCCACGAGATGATCACTTACAGTGGCGCACCGCATGCATTTACCGTGTTTGGCAGCGAACGTTATCACCAGGAGGCTGACCAGAAGTCGTGGCGGCGCTTCGTTGACTACCTGGCCGTGACCCTGCGCTGAGGCGCGCGGTCGCAGGGAAAAAGGGATCAGGACGGTTTTTCGAATCGAGGACAAACTGAGATCCGGGGGGTTCGAGTTTTGTCCAAAAAGGGTTTAATTTTCTGTTGCTGAAAGTGAGGAGTCGGTCATGTCGTTGCTGTTCAAGCCCCTTACCGTTGGTGCATTGCATCTACCCAACCGCATTGTTATGGCGCCGCTGACCCGTTCCCGCGCCACCGCTGATTCGCGTGTCCCCGTGCCGATGATGGCCGAGTATTACTCCCAGCGTGCTGCCGCTGGCTTGATTATTTCTGAAGCCACGGTGGTAGACCGGATGGGGGTAGGATATGAAGCCACCCCCGGCATATGGTCGGACATGCAGGTTGAAGGGTGGAGATCCGTCACCAAAGCTGTCCATGAAGCCGGAGGGCGTATTTTCCTCCAACTGTGGCATGTAGGGCGGATTTCCGATCCCAGCCTCCTCCATGGCCATCCCCCCGTCTCGGCCAGTGCCATCGCGGCCAAAGGCTACGTCAGTCTTTTGCTCCCGCAGAGGCCTTATCCGATGCCAAGAGCGTTAGAAACTCACGAAATCCCAGGCATCATCGCTGCCTATCGTACAGGCGCGACTAATGCTAAGGCTGCTGGGTTCGATGGAGTGGAGATCCATGGAGCCAACGGTTATCTGCTTGACCAGTTCCTTCAGGACAGTACCAATCGGAGATCGGATGCCTACGGGGGCACCCGGGAAAAGCGGGCCCGCTTGCTGCTCGAAGTGACAGATGCTGTTGCGGAAGTATGGGGGGCCGACCGGGTCGGCATGCACCTGGCGCCACGCGCGGACGCACACGACATGGGTGATTCCGACCGGTTAGCCACCTTCACCTATGTGGCGCGAGAATTAGGCAAGCGCCATATCGCTTTCATCTGTGCCCGCGAGGCACGCCTCCAAGACAGCATCGGCCCCCGCATCCGGGAGGCCTTCGAAGGAGTCTATGTGGTCAACGAGAACTTCACTCGTGAGGCGGCGGAGCAGGCCCTTAGGGATGAAGTTGCCGATGCCGTTGCCTTCGGCAAGTTGTTTATCGCCAATCCTGACCTGGTCAGCCGATTCGCTCAGAACGCCTCGTTGAACCCCTGGGATGAGCGGACGTTTTACGATGGTGGAGCCAAGGGCTACATTGATTATCCGACTCTGCCTGAAACCGCCTGAAGAATTGTAGCCGGATCAGCGCCCAAACTCGCGCAGATAAGCTGCGCGTGCCATTACGGCTGTGTCCGGGAACTCGCTGAACACGCCGTCCACACCCAGCTGGAAGAACTGCAGGTACTCGGCTTGCGGGTCACCTCGATAGCTGGAAGCCAGCCGCCGTTGCTCATTGCGGAACGTAAACACGTGCACGAATAATCCCTCTTTGTGAGCTTTGGCCACCAATGACGTCGGTGGCTTGGTCACGGCATCGCGCAGATCCACCTTGCCATCGCCGCTGACGTCGACCAGTTGTCCGGCCGCATCAACCTGGCCCTTCACCGGCACGATATATGGCTTCCAGACGCCGATGCCGTCGGCGTAGCTCCTGATCTCGGCCAAACCCGCTGGCTTGACCAT
>JAJRDJ010000078.1 GCA_028678445.1 Methylococcaceae bacterium | reverse complement strand
TGACCCTTTCGCTGAAAGTCCAGTCCTCCGAACCGGGCGCCTTGCCAGGCCAGATAGAAATCGTGGGTTTAGGCTGAATGTCCGAATGGCCAATCGTTTGAGAATAAATCGATGAAAATGTGAGAGAAGTCCACAAAACCATGATGGTCGAAAACAGCGACTTTTTCATTATGCGCATCTCCTAAAGCTGCCTCGTTCATAGTTGATGGCATGGAATCGGCGGTATTGCATGGCTGGCCTTTCTTAAAAAACGAGTGGACGCGAAACACGCAGGCTATGCCGAAGAATGCGGAAATTTTATCCGCGTAAATCCGCACAGTCCGCTTGTTCCGCGTCCTTTATGCCAATAAAAGGCCCTCAGTTTGCATTAACCATTACATCTTCTTTTTTTCAAATTTCCACTTGTCGTCTTTACATAGGCCGCAGGATTCGCCGGAGAACATCTTCCCAGCGGTTTCATCCTTTTTGAGCATCCATTTCAGCCAGGCCACTGCAACTCTCCCGAATTCGCCGCCATTTGGCTGGTTATAGGTTCCTCCGTGGCCCACATCGAGGTTAGCCATGGCAACAGGGACTTTATCAATCTTCTGGAAGTCATCGAGACCGTTCGCATAAGCCATATCCTTTTCTCCGCCATTGATATAAATAACCGGCGAATGCAATTTCTGAAGGATATCCTTCCCGACTGCCATTGCTCCTCCCATGGCTCCTGGTTTTGGTGCTGCGCCCGGTGGCATGCCCGCTTTCGGCATTGTTCCTTGTGGCGCTGCCCCTGGCGGCACTTCTCCCGGAGGCGCTCCTGCTTTCGGCGCGGCGCCCGGCGGCATTCCTATCTTCGGCATTGCGCCTGGCGTCACAACGCCGCTGTCCATCACAAGAGTCGTCGTGACGCGCGGATCAGGCGATACTTCCAATGCCTGTAATCCTCCGCAGCTGTGGCCGAATACGGCAAACTTTGACGGATCCAGTTTCTGGTAATACTTGCTGTCCTGGCGCTTATTCTCGGCTGTCGCCCAATCAAGTGCTTCCAGCAATTGAGCCGATTTGGTCGAACTACCCATGCCCATACCACCACCACGGTTGGGTGTTTCCCCGGGCGTGAACGGGCCAATGGCAACAACCAGGAAACCCTGGGATGCGATTTCCGCTAAGAAGGGGGCATAAAATGTAGATGAGTTGGCGCAGCCCCCGTTGCCCCAAGCCACAACCGGCAGGGGATTCTTTTGACTGAAGGTGCTCAAGTTCTGGGGACGATAAATTGTATGTCCCGGCACTCCGGAATCTCCTTCAATGACTGCCGGATAAAGCCCGGAACCAGTGGGCGGCGGTCCCTGAGCGGGCGCCGGTTGGGCGAGCGCGGTCGTCGCGATTAGACTAATCACACATATCAGAATGCAAATCCGTTGAAGCATATTGATCTCCTCCTGTTTGGACTATTGTCTATGGATTGCCGACATCTTGAAACTCTGAGACTGATGAAACGATCCGCTGTAAATGCATGGCGGAAACACGGCACCTAATCTTCTCCTTTTTTGTGATCCCGAACATTTTTCAGATCGATCACGGGCAGACTGATGTAAGAGGGATTGGACGGCGTATTGAGAATCGTCACCATCGGGGCTGGCGATACCGGCGCGCGATCGCGTTCACGATAATCCGACCCGGCAACAGAAATCCGAATACGGTGGCCTGCCTTGAAAATATGGGATGCCGGAAGAAAGGCAAATATGAGTTGTGCCGGTTCGCCGGGTTTCAATGGCCGAGCGTCTTCTCTATGGCTGCGATGATAGGGCAGGTCGTAGTTTTCATACTTTGGTTTGCTCACCTTTCGAAGCGAGGCTTTCAATCTTGCATCGGTGACTTGCGTACTCTTCCCATCCGGTGCTACGTCCTCCATGTAAACAAAGATATTCCCATCGCTGGCGCTTGAAGACATCCAGAGGTCGACGACTGCGTCGCCCGTGACCTCCGTGTCCGATTCGAGCGGAGCTGTTACAAACTGCGGACCGCCGTGTTGCACGGGACATGGGGGCGCACCGGTGAGCAACCCGCCGGGTTGTCTGGCCAAAGTGGGACAATCGACGTCATACTGAACCGTGAATGTTGTTTGCGAGCCAGCTCCGGTCGGCGCCTGGAAGCTCAGCTCGCCTCCCACGGGTGAACTGGCAGTCAGAAACAATTTCGTCAACCGTGTTCCGGCGATTGGCCAGGTTTTCGATGAACGCCATTCAGTTCCTGCAGGGGCATTGACAGTAAAGTAGTGGATCGGATCCTCGGTAAGAATGTTGGTTTTGATCCCCTTCAAGTGCTGATCGAAAAACCGATGCATCTCGGCCAGCATGTTAAAGTCGCCATTCTGGCAGTGCCCCCATGGGCCGATAACCACGTGTCTGTCATTCTTCAAGTTGGCGTAGGTCAATAATCCTTGCCCCCGAAGATCGTCGCGCCAGCCGCCCTGGATATAAACGGCTGTGCCGGATGCATTGATCTGCGGCAGATAACTGGCGATGCTGCCCTCATACCAGAAACGGCTGCCAACTCCCGGCGCGTAATCATCGCGGAACGGCATTGCAGACCACATTTGGGTGAGCACGGTACCGCCCTGATGGTCTTCGGCTGCCTGGCGTAGCAACACCTTTGCCTCATCACCTTGCACCGACGTATTAGCCATGTCCTGTTCAATCGTGCGCTCGGGCCCAGTTCCCCAATTGGCGTAGATGCCGCCGCGCCAGAAGCCGTCATATTTTTCCCAGGAGAAGCATCCAGCCCAGGCCGCCTTC
>JAJRDJ010000459.1 GCA_028678445.1 Methylococcaceae bacterium | reverse complement strand
AGCTTGGGCATGATGGCCGGAAAAGAGGATTGAGGGCAATTTGGGATTCTAACCACAAGCCCATCGCTTGGCATCAAGACTGTTACGAGGTGCGGTAGCCGGTTATTCCGGACGCAAGCCGGCCATCAAGCCATTGCCCCTTTACGGTAGAAGGATCTTGGGCGCCGCGGCTTGCGGCATCATCCAGTGATGCCGGGATTGCTGACGAGATGCCAGCGGCACGATCATGCCGGGGTTCGCCCCAATATCGATGGTAATGGCCCCGGTTTCGCCTGCCGTCATGAACGCAATGTGATGCGCCTGGTAGCGGGCGATCACGGCGGGATGCGGAAACCCGAACCGATTGAGATAGCCCGCCGGAATCAGGGCCAGCCGAGGACTGACCCGATCCAGGAATGCCTCCGTGGACGAGGTCTGGCTGCCGTGGTGAGGCACCACCAGAATATCGCTCTGTAACGCTTCTCCCCAGCGTTCCTGTAAACGCCGTTCACCTTCCGCCTCGATATCGCCGGTCAGGAGAACGCTGCCGCTCTGGCCGCCAACCTTGAGCACACAGGAATCATCATTATCACTTTCACTGGCCAGCACCGGCCCGAGCATCTCGAAGCGCACGCCATCCCACTCCCAACGCTGTTCCATCGCGCAATTCTTGACCGGAAACCCCTGAAGAGCGCCAGGCGCGCTGGAGTAAACACTATCGACCGGGAAAGCCGATAGCAACGAGCGCGCGCCGCCGATGTGGTCATTGTCGCCGTGACTGACCACCAGAACCGCGATGCGGTCGATGCCGCGATGCCGGAGATACGGCTCGATCACCGCGCTGCCCATGTCGAAGTTCGCACTCAGACGTGCCCCTGTATCGAAAATCAACGTCTTGTGGCGGGTTTCAACGACGGCCGACAGACCCTGACCGACATCCAGCAACGTCAGCCGATAGGCGCCCATGCCGGGCCGTTCGGGCTGGTACAGAAGCGCCGGCAAGAGCAATACCCCGCCCAGCCAGCGGGCGGGAATACCCCGTGGCGCCAACAGCAGGACTCCGCCGAGCAGGGCGAACGGGAAAGTCCAGAAAGGTGGATCAGCCTTGCTCCACTGCGCCCAGGGCAAGGCCGATAAGTATTCCAGCACCCACCAGGCGTAACCGAAAATCACTTCCGCCAGCCCCAGTAACCAGACACCCAGCGACGGAATGACCGACAGCAATAGGGTAGCGAACAGACCCAGGGGGATCAGCAAAGTGCCAAGCACCGGCACCGCGAGGAGATTGGCCACGGGTGAGACCAGTGACACCTGCCGGAAGAACAACAGCAGGAATGGCGCCAGCCCCAGTGCCGTGACCCAATTGATGCGCCACAGCAACTGGCCGTGCCCGGGCTTTCCCAGTCGGCCAGAAACGCCATAGGCAATCAACCATACCGCGCCAAATGACAGCCAGAATCCCGGCGCCAGTACCGCGAGGGGGTCCCACAACACGACGGCCATCAGGGCCAGCGCCAGCACGTGTGATACCCGCTGATGACGCTGCGTGAGGACGGCGCCCATGGCCGCGGCAATCATGATCAGCGCCCGCTGGGTCGGTATCGAGAAACCCGCGAGCGCCGAATAGAGCAGCGCCGCCGAAAGCCCGGCCCAGGCGGCAATTTTGGGAGGAGACCAGCGGAGGACACCCACTACCGCCGCAAAATGGCGCACGAGAAAAAAAACAAAACCGGCCACCAGCCCGATATGCGATCCCGAAATGGCAATCAGATGGGCAGTGCCGGTTCTGCGCAATACCCTCCATTGCGCGGGAGTGATGTCGTCCTCATAGCCCATCGTCAGGGCCTTGAGGAGTCCGGCCAGGGGACTGGTCCCCAATGCCGTGGCTAAGCGGTCATGAGTCTCCTGTCTCCAGGCGGGTAGCCACGCCCTTACACCGGGAAAGTCGTCAAGCAGGCGGTTATCCGGCGAGTTCCGCACATATCCCACCGCGCGGATGCCTTCCGCGAACAGCCATTGTTCATAATCAAAGCCACCCGGGTTCAGCATGCCGCGTGGCGGCCTGAGACTGAGCCGCAAACGCCAGGTTTGGCCGCCCTTGAGCGGCACCACTCCGTCATACCAGCTGATCCGGACTGTTGCGGGAACATGGCCGGCGGGCGACTCAAGCACCCGGATCACCCGGAAATCAAAGCGCTCGCCGCGATCCATGCGGCTCGGAATCCCCAGTACCTGGCCTTCGACCAGCGTCTCCTGTCGCCCTTCGGCTATCGGCAAGGCATCGGCCAGTCTGATCGCGCCAAAGCTACCCGCCCAACTCATACCCAGGATCAAAGCGGGCAGGAACACCAGTCGTCCCGAACGCAGAAGCAGCAACCCAGGCAAACTGGCGGCCAGGAGCAGTCCAAGGGGTGGTAAGACCGGCAGTTGCTGGACCAGGAGCATTCCCAGGGAGAGACCCAGCGCAAACCGGATCAATCCTGTTCCCGAAGCTATGCGCCGATACGGGCTTGCCTCAGCCATGGCGCTGGGATGTATCATTCATTGATCTGCAAGTGGGTAAGGCGCTGCTGACACGGGAGAATGCCAGTCGTTAGACGCCGACGCCAAAGCGTAGGCAGTAATACGGATCGCTCATGTTTCCGGGCTGGGGGGGCCATTGGTTTGGAATCCTGAGCTTGATCGACCACAATATCCATTGCCTCTCATCGCTTTTTCCCTTCCAGCCTACACTTTCATGCTCCTTTCAGATATCGAAATCGACGGTCGAACACCCGATACCGGCTACCCGGCGCACGATTTTGAGCAGGCGCCCGGACCGCTTGCCACGCTGGGCGAACGCCCGGCATAGGCCTGCGTAGTACCCCGCGTTCTTGCCCATCCTGAACTGAGCTCGCCCCTGCCGACCCATGCGTAAGCCCGATAACATCACCTACTGGCTGGACGATAAGCCGCCCCTGCAAATCGCGCTGATGCTCGCCATTCAGCAGATGTCGTTCCTGGCGGTCTATCTGGTGGTATCGCCCCTGTTTGCCCGGACGCTTGAGCTCTCCCACGAACAGTCCTTGCAGTTGATTTCCGCCACGTTATTGGCTTCGAGCTTGGGGGTTGTCCTGCAGACAATGCGCAAGTTTGGGGTAGGTTCGGGTTTTTTCTGCCCGCTACAGGCCACCTCCTCGACTTTTGGAGCCCTGGCCCTGGCGAAAATCGTCGGCGGGATTGAAGCCATGTTCGGGGCCATAACCGTGCTGGGGCTGAGCCAGATCGTCTTCGGTCATATTTTTTCCCGCCTACGCGGCATTTTCAGCATTCAGGTGGCCGGCGTTTCGGTGATGCTGATCGGCCTTGGACTGGGACACAACGGTCTGAAGTTGATCACGCAACCCCATTCTGGCCAGATGCCCACGCACGATGACATGCTCATCTGCTTTCTGACTCTCGGCACCATGATCGCCTGCAACGTCTGGTCATCCGGCTACCTGCGGCTATTCTCCGCATTTCTCGGGCTGCTCGTGGGTATTGCCGCGAGCCTTGCACTGGATGCCATCCCCCCCGCGGACTGGGCACTGTTCCGGGATGCCCCGTTGTTTTTCGTGCCGCGTCCCCTCCATATCGGCTGGAATCTGGAGGTCCATAGTCTCGCGCCGGTCATACTCACGGGTCTGTTCCTCGCCCTGCACGGGTTCGGCGCGCTCACCGCCGCGCACCGCTTCAATGATGCGGACTGGAAACGCCCGGACATGCACCGAGTGCGACAGGGTATCGTGGCCGAGGGGCTCACGAACGTGATCACCTCCTTTCTGAACGGCGTGCCCATCACCTCCAGCGGCGGGGCCGTGAGCCTCGCCGCCGCGACCGGCTGCACCAGCCGCTATCTGGCTTACTGGCTGGCGGGACTCATGGCGCTCCTGGCGTTCACGCCGAAAGCCATTCTGTTCTGGGAGATTCTGCCGGAAAGCGTGATGGGCTCCGCGATGATTTTCCTGGCCTGTTTCACCACAATGGCCGGGCTCCAGATCATTGCCTCACGCTTGCTGGACAATCGCAAGATACTGACGATCGGCATCGGCCTCCTGCTGGGCATCAGTTTCGAGCCGTTGCGGAACGTCTTTCACGATAATGCGCCGGATGTCCTGAAACCGCTGCTGTTTTCCGGCATAGGCCTGGGCGTTTTGTCCGCCGTTGTGTTATCCGCGCTGTTCCGGATTGGCGACCATACCCGGCGTCGCAAAATATTTGATGCCCGCCACAGCTCGATCAACGAAGTCGCCGAATTTCTGGAGCGTCAGGGCAAAAGCTGGGGGGCAAGGGCCGACGTCGTGCACCGTGCCGAGTTCGCTACCTGGCAGGCTTTCGAGATCCTCACGGAACACGAGATGGTCGATACTAAGGATGAGTTGGCAGGGACGATCGAGCTGGAAACCATTTTCGATGAATTCAATTTCACGGTCATCCTGCATTACCGGGGAGTGCTGGCCTCCTTGGCGATGCACCCGCCCTCGCATGAGGAATTCATGGCCAGTGACGCGGCGGTGGTGCAAATGGCGGGCTACTTGTTACGCCGCCTGGCGGACCGGGTGGACTTGCGATCAAACGGGGCCGAGTGCGAAATGCGTTTGAGCTTCAAGGACTGAAGCGGTCCAGAGACGCGCCAACTTGCCTTTATTGACGTCTGGCGCGCCTGGCTTTGCCCTCAAAGTGATCCAACATAGTCAAACCCATCATGCCCTAAATTCAGGCAGCCATTCTTCCCGGCTTGTGTTTTATCCGCCTCAATAAGGTATCCCTGAGTATATCGGGGTCATCGAAATTCGCCAGCTGGCAGCATTCAACAAAATCCTTGCTCTGCAGCCAGTAAATGGCCTCGCGATTGCCGCTTTGCACGTCCTTGAACGCCTGCCTGATCACTTCCCGCCAGAGGCTGGTCAAGCGAAAAAACTCCTCATCAAAGCTTGATTCACAGCATGCCAGGTCAGCAAACTCATTGAGTACATAGTCAGAAATCAATGGGGTGTCATTATTCCAGTAAGCGGTCATGGCAGCACTCCTTATCTCAGGGGTTAAACACGATTCCAGCTTAATGAGTTGTTCGGATAATGTCTATTGAAGAGTTAGACTAATTCTTTCTATGCATAACAGATCGATGTATATGGTTCTGTCCTAGGAAGTTCTGCCATGGCTGAATATGGTTATATACTTATTCCTTGGCAGAAATCTTTACAAAGGGCAGAAGCAGGGCTCTTGTGGGATGGGCACAACCGCACAAGCGTGGCGACTGACTGTGGCGGATAGCGGGAAATCCACCCATGATTGCCAGGCGCTTGTTTGTCAGGGATTGATTCTTGAGCAAGGGACAGTCCACTATTGGCTAGTTATAGCAATTCGTGAATAACGAGTCCTGAGCGCAGCTTGGGTTCAAACCACGTGGTTTTCGGGGGCATGATATTGCCGCTATCGGCTATATCTATCAATTGTTTCATCGATACGGGGTACAACGCCAGGGCAACCCGCATTTCTCCACTATCGACGCGTTTCTGTAGCTCTTCCAAGCCCCGTATGCCACCGACGAAATCGACACGCTTATCGCTGCGCAGGTCCTTGATACCCAGGATTTCATCCAGAATCAAGTTTGAAGAGATGGTGACATCCAGCACGCCAATCGGGTCATTGTCGTTGTAAGTCCCGGGTTTGGCGGTCAGCGAATACCAGACACCAGAGAGATACAACGAGAAATTATGCAATTTCTTGGGTTTGTAAATATCAGCGCCTTTTTTGTCCACATCGAAGTTGACAGAGAGCTTCTCGAGAAACTCATCATCGGAGAGATTGTTTAAATCCTTGACGACACGGTTATAGTCGATAATATTTAGCTGGTTATCCGGGAAACAGACGGCCATAAAATAATTATATTCTTCGTCGCCGGTAAGGTTGGGGTTCTGCCTCCGCTTCTCGAGACCCACCAAAGCGGCAGCGGCGCTGCGGTGATGT
>JAJRDJ010000458.1 GCA_028678445.1 Methylococcaceae bacterium | reverse complement strand
GTGCCGGCAATTGCCCGGCGGCAAACTCGGCGAACGCCCGGGAAAATTGCCAAGTGTCTGGAATCTTGCGGCGACAGTCGAAACCATAGATCCGCAGCAACGCGTCAGCCGCTTTCAGCCGGTCGATCAAGCCCTCGGTGGTCGGCAGATTCAGCACCGCCCTCGCCACCAAGGCCCACGCCAAGGCCGGACTGAGAGCCTATGAAAACACCCTTGGCTATAACTGTCCCGGTAAAGCAGCGCCGGTTTCATCGTTAGCTGCTCCCGAGACTCTGACCACGACGTTACAACTGCCCCTGTTCCCTGAATCCCTTGACGGTGACGCCAGCGATCTGGATTCGCTGTTGCCGGAAGCCTCTCGAGGACAGGTGGTAAAGGTCTTTGTGATTCAGGCGGGCCTGAACGATGTATGCCGAGATCCGGGCGGTGGACGGCGGCAGCGGACGTCCCGCGGTGGCCCCGGAGATTCTGTTCACCCTATGGCTCTATGCCACGCTGGAGGGCGGCGTGGGGAGTGCCCGCGCCATCGCCCGGCTGACCCAGAACCACGATACCTACCGCTGGATCTGTGGCGGGTTGCCGGTCAATTACCCCACGTTGTCCGATTACCGGGGAGCACATGGCTCGATTCTGGCCGAGCCATTGAGCTTGATGACCGCACTGTTGGCGCGGTCCTGCCCGGTCGCGGGGTTGCCGTTCGCGATCACGAGCTGATACGGCCCGCTTGGCGCAGTGATGCGGAAAACCCGGAAATAAATCCCGGGCTTGTACATTGCGGGTCCGAACACGGCCTTGCCGGCACTCGACGTGGCATATGCCGCGTAGGAAAAAATGCCGGCCGTGACGAGCAGCAACGGTGTATTAATGAGCAGCCCGAGACCTGCCACGCCGCGGTTGAACTGCCGCTGTCGACCAATCCCCTGAGAGGGCTTTCCGAGTTCATATAACCTCCAACCTTGATCAAGGTCGAGATGACACAGTGTCTCTCGAGCGGCTTCGATCTGCTCGTTTCACTGGCGAGGAGTTCGGCGCAAAAAAAGCCGAACCACCGATTGACCTTCACGCTGATCACCTACGGCAGTCAGGCTTTCCTTCGCCTCAGGATCCGCGACTTTCTGCCCCTACCTCACGATAGGTTTGTCTTTACTTTCATTGTCTCAGCCGCACTAAATATGAAACAGCAGAGATATCAAGCGAAAAATGAGCGGGCAATGGCGCGCTATAAATGATGATAAAACAGCGTGTTGGAGAAAGATACCGACTGACTATATCAGGAATAGGCTTGCCTCGATGACTTGACAGCAAGGCGATCGGGCTTAGGGGATCAGATGGAGGGAGCAAGCAGGCCCCGAACTACAGCACCGGAAGCAGGGATTGTGGACATGGCTCCCCGATGCGCATCGAATCCCGCGCATAACGCCCCGGGCTGGTGCGGTGACTCACGGCAATCAGACTTTTTCTCCCGGCATAAGGGGTCAGGGCAACCGAACGCTCAGATACTTCAAGATATTTTCAAGGGTAATTAACCCGGCATAATCTGATTCCGGAATATCCACACCCAGCTTTTTATGCAGTCCAATGAGGAAGTTCAGCCAGTCCATGGAGTCGAGGTCCACTTGATTACGCAGGGGCGTGTCGTCCTTCAGCGTTTCCCCATCAACCTCGGGGGCAATGTCGCCAAGCGTCGTGAGCACCACGTTGCGCAATTCTTGCTCATTCATCCAGTCATCTCCTTCAGTTCCGGTTTGGCTCAAAGACTCTCGGGCTGCTGGAGCAGTCTGTGCAACTCCGCCAGAAACAGGGCGCCCCGATGGCCATCCGAGACCCGGTGGTCGGCCGCCAGGCTGGCCGTCACGACCGGGATCAGACTCAACGCGCCATTCTCCACCCAAGCTCGCTCGGCAACGCGGCCAAAACCGACCAGGGCCACCTGTGGCGGGTAGATGACACCATGCACCAGTTCCACCCCCTGTTCGCCGAGATTGGTGACAGTGATGGTGGGATCGGCCAACTCCGAACTCCTGAGCGAGCCAGCGCGGGTGCGTTTCACCAGATCGGTGAGATCGTTCATCAAAGCCTCCAGCGACTTGCCGGCGACATCGTGGATGGCCGGGGCGATCAGTCCACCCTGCCGCAGGGAAATCGCCACGCCGATATGCGTGGCGGAACCCGGTTGGAAACCACCGTCGCGGTAATAGCCGTTCAGCTCGGGAAACTTATCGAGCGCCAGCGCCACCGCTTTCAACTGCAGCACGGCCATTAATAACCGCCCGGTGATCGGCCGACCGGCGTTGGCCGCGTTGAGCCAGGCTTGCGCGCGCGCCATGGGCATGGTTTCCGCGAGATAGTAATGCGGAATTTCCCGCTTCGAATGACTCATGGCGGCGGCAATGGCCTTGCGCATCTCGGCCTGGCGAGCGGCTTGCGCGGCAGGCGGTTCGGGAGCGGGGACTATCGCTGGGGCCGGTGGCGCCGCCTTGGCCCGCTCAGCGGCCTGTTCGACATCCGCCAGGGTGATCGCGCCGCCGGGGCCGCTGCCGCTCAGCCGGCTGGCGTCCACGTCCAGTTCCAGTGCGCGCTTGCGGGCGGCGGGCGAGATGCGCGGTGGTACGCTGGACGCTGGCGAGGGCGGGGAGCTGGCCGGAGTGGTTGGCGCCGTGCCCGGCTCACGCAGGGTCGCCAGGACAGTGCCCACCGGGATGCGTTCGCCGGGCGGTATCTTCAGTTCCTCGATGACACCGTCGAACCAGATTTCCACGTCCACCGCCGCCTTGGACGTATCGACGACGGCGACAACCTGGCCTTTCCTGACTGGATCGCCGGGTTTAACCTTCCACTCCAGCAGCGTGCCTTCGTCCATGTCGGCGCCCAGGGAAGGCAGCTTGAACTCAAGCATTGAACATCTCCTTCACGGCCGCGATGATTTTAGCGGGTTGCGGCAGGGCGGCCTCCTCCAGATGCCTCGCATAGGGCATGGGGACTTCCTCGCTGCAAACCCGGCACGGCGGCGCGTCAAGCTCGTAAAAGCAATCCTCGACGATGCGCGCCATGATTTCGGCGGCGAGACTGCCGCTCCGCCAGCCCT
>JAJRDJ010000457.1 GCA_028678445.1 Methylococcaceae bacterium | reverse complement strand
GTTTTTCCTGCAAACATGTTGATTACTCCCGAGGATTAAAGCTATTGATTTCTAACAGGAAATACTTCTCACCACGCATCATCGACAGAAAAAATGTAATCATTTTTTACTGATCCTTTCGACCTGTAACCGGTACCACAACAATCGCAAATCACGCCAGCCATATGAACGACTCAATTTAAACCATTCGTTTTCACGCTCGCTGACCTGTTGCCGCCTGACAATCGACCGTCCCAATGCCAGTAGGGATCGCCGCAACATTCTTTCGACCTGCCGGCGGTAAGGCAGCATCTGCGGGTGCCGCAGCATCTTGTAGTAAAAAATCACCTTTTCCGTCCTAATATGGGATGTTACCGTCGAAACGTTGTGCCCATGCTCGCGGCGATACATCACCGGTTCATCGAGGAAGCCCAGTTTGCCGGCGAGCCCCAGGCGGATAGGTACGTCAAGATCCTCGTAGTGTTTGAGGTCCGGGTCGAAGCCACCGGCAGCAACCAGCGTCGGTCGATGAATCAGCCCCGTCGGGAAGAGTGGAAAGGCGCCGTCGAGAATAGCCGGAATCGGGTCGTTCCGGGCGAACATGCGGCGGTGCTTGTCCCTGATGACCCGCACAGAGGTCACGATCTCACCGTTCACAATGAGTTCGTCGGCAAATACCGCCACATATTCAGGGTTGACCTGAAGAAAGCGCACTCGCCGTTCCACGCTGTCCGGCATCAGGTAGTCATCCGCTGACAACTCGCTGAAATAGATTCCTCCAGCGAGTGCCAGTCCCTCAATGAGGGTCGGTATCAGCCCCCGGTTTTCGCGGGTAACGAAACGGTACCCCCCCCGCCTGGCATGATGGCGGCGGATGACCTGTTCGCTGTCGTCTTTCGATCCATCATTGATGACGATGAGATCGATATCGGCCCAACTCTGATCGAGAACGCTGTCGATGGCCCGCTCGACATAACGAGCATAGTTGTAGCAAGGAATAACGATTGACACTTTCGCTTCTTGCATAGGCGTATCCGCAGTCTCTGCGAGCAAGGTCCTTTGCAAAACCGTCAAGACCGACATGCTGAGTCGGCCGCCCATCTCGAATTGACCTCTCGGTAGAGTTCCGTCATTTTCCGCACATGACAGTCAAGCCCGTAGTCTCTGAGGACGATTGCACGGGCGTGCGCTCCCATATGCCGCCGCTCAGGCTCATCAGTCATCAAGCGAGCAATGGCTGCGACAAGGCCAGCAGCGTCGTTGCGAGAAATGGTCACACCCCCGTGTGGAGCTTTGACGACTTCGGGCAGCGCCGTCCCTTCGCAGACCACCACGGGAAGCCCGCAGGCCATTGCCTCGATTGCCATCATGCCGAAAGTTTCTGCCGTCGAGGGCATGAGAAAGAGGTCGGCGGCGCTGAAGGCTTCCACCATGGACGTAGCCTCCGTAACCCAACCCAACTCTACCAGCCGGTAACGATCGGTGAACTCGTCAAGAAGACCGATTTTGTCAAAGGTCAGCAGACAGACTGGGCGGGAGGGTTCGAGCCTACGCAGCGCCGACATGATCAACGGCAACCCCTTGGCAAGCTGAATGGTCGACCGGAAACAGATCACGAAGGAATCCGCAGCGATCCCCAGCCGTGCTCTGGCCCGGGCGGACTCCATCGGGCGAAAAACATTAAGATCAATACCGAAAGGAATCAGATGCGTTTTAAACAGCTCCGCCATAGGCGACTGCGCCACGAGGTTCTGCATCCACTGCGATGTCACGACAACATCAAAACACGACCTGGCATAGAGACTCCGCTTGAGCTTCCACATAAAGGCGGTATGGTCTTTCCGCATGCGAATCGACCTTCTTAGATCAGGACAGTGTCCGCACCCCTGTTGCCATCGAGTGCATTCGTAGGGGTGGATGCAGTGACCGGTCAACGGCCACGGGTCATGCCAACTCCAGAGCGTCGGCTTTACGCTGGTCAGCTGCGGCAGGTTCAATAGACTGAAGTAACCAGTATGGATCAGATGGTAATGCACCACGTCAGCAGACCGGAAGGCCTGGCTGCGTCCCAATTCGACGGAATAAGGATATATACGAGACTGAATTGCCAGGGCATGTTCGATTCTTCTAAGCGGTAACCGGCGGAAGAGGGCAAATAGACCGGAACCCAGCCAGTGGCTTCGGGATGACTGCCTGTCGAAGACGGAGAATTCCAACTGAACGCCGCAGCGCTCATAAGCCGCAACATGGTCGAAACCGGTGAAGCGAGCACCATGTACATCGGAGTGGCTGATCTGCAATGCTGTCAGTAGAGTCATACGGTCAGACGCACATATCCTGTTCGATCAAGTCACACAGGATATGAATGATCGTCAAGTGCGCCTCCTGAATGTGCGGGGTCTCCTGAACAGGAATCACCAGGGCCAGATCGACCAGTCCGACGATGCTGCCGCCATCGCAACCGAGCAGGCCGATGGTCAGGCACCCAGCAGCACGCGCGGCGGTGAGCGCTACCAGCACATTCGAAGATTTCCCCGAGGTCGAGATGCCGATGACGACATCACCAGGGCGGGCCAGAGCCTCAACCTGGCGGCTGAACACTTGATCGAAACCGTAATCGTTGCCGACAGCGGTCAAGATCGAGGTATCGGTGGTCAGGGCGATGGCCGGCAATGCCCGGCGCTCACACAAGAAACGTCCCACCAATTCGGCGGCCAGGTGCTGAGCATCCGCTGCCGAGCCACCGTTGCCCATCACCAGAACTTT
>JAJRDJ010000456.1 GCA_028678445.1 Methylococcaceae bacterium | reverse complement strand
TTCTGGCTTCATTTAAAGTTTGGGGCCTGCAGTGGCAGAAAATTGGGGGGCTTTTTCAACATCCTGTTAGAACAGGCTGCGAAAGGATTTCAAGCGAGTGACTTGGTCGGAAATTGCATAGGCTAGGCACAAGTGGTTGACCAGGCGTGAGGACCAATCCCTTACTGGCACTCCAGCAATTCTTTCACCGGCTTGATGGTGGCAACATACTTTCACCTGGTCGCTGTGGTCGTAGATGTTATTCAGTTGCTACGGCTGAGGACTCATGGGCAGATCTTGGGAGTTTCCATAATAAGTCCGTGGCGGATAATAGCCGTCTCGACCGGGATACCCATGGCAGCCAGGATAGCTTCCCCCGTCACACCGCCAAACCCCGCACAACCAGAAGTGAGTACCAAGAGCGCCAGGGACATGACGTTATGAATTTTAAGCGGCATCCACCGCTCATGATGAGCGACTCGCGGTCACCTGCAAATGCCGGGCCGGTCCTGCCTTCCGTGCCACCCGTTTATGAGTAACTCCCATGCGTGATGTCCTGTACTGGTTATTGACTTTCATACTGTTCAGCGTAATTGCTGGCGTCTACTGGAACAACCGGGCCACCACCTACCGCACCGCCGATGGCGCCTGCCAATCGCTGACCGTCGAGGACGAGTGCGATTGATGCTTGATCTACCGGTTACGGCGCGCTCTATGGGCTGTTCTATTCTCACGGATGCCCCATGGGTACTGATCGTTCGGTGCGATGCACCCTCACGGGGGGACTGGAATCGACCCACGGGTCATCAAGGGCCATACTTACTCCTACCGTTCGCGCCTGGACCATGACGCGACGGGCGTTGCCTAATTACTGATACAACCTGCGGAAAAAAGGTCACTCATGAATACTACACAACAGCGTATCACTGGAGGGTGTCTGACCCTCCTCCTGTTCGGGTCCACTTCTTCTCATGCCGGTTCTTGTTGGGTGGATATCTACGACCAGCCGGAACTGGCGGGATCTCATGTCCGTATTGAAGGGCCGGCGGAACTCCCGAACCTCAAGGCCCTGCAGGGAGAAAACTGGAGTAATCGCATCGAAAGCTTAAAGGTGGGACCCACCACGGAGGTGGTGGCCTTCAAACGGGAGAACTTCAACGAAACCCACACGGGACCCCTGGCACATCCCGATGCCTTGAAAGGAGCCAGTGAAGCGGAGATAGCGGCCGCCCATGATCTTGAAATCAGCTTTGGCCCGGGCAAGCATGAACATCACTTGGGTGAAATCAAGTTCCACAGGAGCATCAATTCTCTCAAGATTCGCTGCCGATAAAGCCGTGTTCATCTCTGTTGGCGCGTGGTGGAGTTCGCCTCTGCAGCGCCATAACACTTTGGACAGTTGACCGAACAACTCGATGCCCTGCGGAAGGCGTTCCGCGCGGTGCTGTCTCAGCGGCCATTCGGGAGCGAGGCGGAGGCCATCCTCTCTGATGATCGGGCTCGCGTGGATATTGCTGCGGTGAGCAGAGGGGCGGCGGTTGGAGTAACGCAGGCTGCGATGATGAACGCAGCGCATCAATGGGGTTCATCCTGCCGTGGGCTCATTTCATTGAAACTGCCCTTGCGTATGTTCCAGAACGCCAGCTCGGGAAGACTGAACAGCATACCGAGGAGTCCCTCCTTGAGTAACGAACCCTGATCGGCCGGGGCAGTGAGCACTCCGGTGGCGGTGGCACCCAGGCCATAGCCGAGGTTGATAGCGCCGAACAGGGGGCGGGTCCAGAAGCCCTGCTCCGTGAACATCAGAAAGGCGCTGTCACCCGCGCGCGCTTGATAAACGCTCGAGGTCAACGCATTGCTTTCCCGTGCCAGTACTACCCAGTCCTCGCCATTGCGGCTCAGTCGGGCGAGTTGCTGGTTTCGGTAGGAGGGTAAGGTCTCGATCGCGGTGACCCGATAGTGCCGCTTAACTAGCTCAAAGAAGCGGAAAGGCACAAAGCCCTGGGCTGCACCGGGTTCCAGGTGCCCGCCCAATACCCGGGATTCATCTTGTCCCGCAAAACTGGAGTTCACGGCTTGTGCCAGTTCCGTCACGCAATTGTGGGTGACGAGCTGGTATTCATAGGCCGATTGCATTTTCTCCAGAAACTCTTCGGCCTTAGTATGTGCTGTCGCTCGCGGCAACTCCCATGAAGCCGGGGAGCCTGGCTTTAGGGGTAACACCGCGTAGCCTAGCCCCTCGGGAGGACCATCGGTGGCATTCAGGTGGATCGAATAATGAAAGCGGAGTCCCCGTTCGGCCTCACGCAATTCGGAAGTGGCGATTTCCAGACGGTGGTAGGCGGCCTCGTCGGGCTCCTGGAGGGAGAATACGGTCTGCCGCAGGGACGGAATGATCTCCCGGAGTTGTTGCACCAGGCGTTGGAGCGGTGCCTGTTCATCTTCCGCGAGTGGCTGCCGGGCTGACGACGAGGGGTAGGGCAGGGTGTCAATCAGCAGCAGCCGTCCGCTGGCGAGGGAGAGCGAAAGCGCCTCATGGCGCGCCAGCGAGAGTAGCAAGGACTTCCCGGATCCGGGGTATGGGGCAAAAAGGTTTTGCAGAATGGCATCCCGCAAGGACTCCCGGTAATGGCTAAGCCACATCCGTTCCAGACCGGGTGAGTTGGCCTCTAGGTTGGCGCTATCCAGACTTCCGGCGTCGATCACTATCGTATCGCGCAGCGGCCAGCCCAGTTTGATGGCGGTCAGGGCAAACCAGCGGGCGTAAAGGTCTTGTGCCTGTTCGGCAAAGGTTTGCGGGTAATCGGGGTACTCATCGGGGCTGAGGTGCGCCGCTCCCATGGTTGCCGGCGCATACCTCAGCGCCGCGAGCCGCCCGGTGAGGCGGTGGCGCTCGCTGGCGATAAAATCCGGGCCCAGTCGTTGTCCGACAAACTCGCGAAGCTCGTCGAGCGCCGAGGCTACATGCGCCTGCTGCTGGAAGAAGCCGATACCAGGCAACGCGGCGGGAACGCCTTCCTGCAGACTGGTCAGCAGGCGCTCATCGTCCTGCAACGCATGAAGATAGTCGACGTGGCGGTTTTGCACCAGGTAAAGGAGGCTCAGCCGGTCGCGGACTTTCTCCGCATCCGTGGCGCGAACAGGCACCCGGGCGATATGGATGTTGCGGTTGTCGACGTCATTGTAGATAAACCGGAAACGCTTC
The DNA here is from genome assembly GCA_028678445.1 of Methylococcaceae bacterium. Taxonomy (GTDB): domain Bacteria; phylum Pseudomonadota; class Gammaproteobacteria; order Methylococcales; family Methylococcaceae; genus UBA6136. The sequence continues at coordinate 165 of JAJRDJ010000456.1, read as the reverse complement.
CAGTTTTCCCGGGTCAGCCGGGTGTAGCCGTCATCGTTCTGGAAGTGGTAGACCGTATCGCCCAGTTTGACAGCTGCATGGCCGCCGCTGGAGCCGCCAACATTGGCATCGATATAGAGAAACTCAACGCGTTCTCGCGGGTTCGCCCCGGCCAGCGGGGCGAAC
>JAJRDJ010000455.1 GCA_028678445.1 Methylococcaceae bacterium | reverse complement strand
TGACCGCTTCCTGCCACCGGCCCAGCCGGACGAGAATCTCGCCGCGGGTTTGGCGGAAGCCCGGGTTGTTGGGGTACTTTTCCAGGACTGGTTTCAGAGAGTTGAAACCGGTGGACAGGACCTGGATCCGATAGGTGACCGACTCGTTAGCCGGATCCGTTTTGAGTCGATCCAGGAAGCTGGTTCGCAGTCGCGGTTTCAAGGGCCGCATGGCGAGCCACTGACCGCGCTCATCCACCATGCTAAACCAGAGGGCACCGTGCAGGTCCAATTGATTCTGCTTGGTGACTTCCTCAAACGGCGGGCTGGCATTGGTCCCCTGCCCGCCCCGGGACCGTTGTTCGACCATATCCCACCCGCGCAACCCGTAGCACACTCTGACGTCGTGGTAACCATGAAAGGGATAATCGAGCGCCAGCGAGGCCAGGGCATCCCCACGGCGATAATGCCAGACTTGCGACGACACGCCCATGGTCTCGACCTTCTGCAGCTCCGGAATTTCCGTGTTCAGCCGCTTCCATTGGCCGATTTGTTCCGGCATCGCGAACGTGGCCCCGGGGCGCAAAGCGGATATCGGCAAGCTCGACTGGCTACCCACGCGCCGATGATTAAGCCAGCCAAAGCCAAGGCCGGCGACTCCGAGCAACGCAGAGCTATAGCCCGCCGCGCGCGCCCAGGATTGGGAGATCCGCCCCGGAGGCGGCCGCTGCTCTTCAACTTGGACTGCCGCTGGCGACTCAGCGATCGACTCAGGGACCGACTCAGACGTCAAATCAGCCGCCGACCTGGCGGACCTCATGCGGCGCCGGCTTGGGCTGGTCAGCCCGACCAACAACTGGTCCATGCTCACGATCATGACCAGGTAGCTCAGGAACAGCACCAGGCCGGTCAGTTCATGTGCCCGGCCGGAAAGAACGTCGATATTGTAATTGAACCGAAGCCAGGCCCCGAGGGTGATCCGGGCCAGGTTCCCCAGCAGCACAAAGGCCAGGGTATTAGCCAGGCAGATGAGAATGTGGATCGCCGATCGGCGTTGCCACATGCCGTAAAAGAGGCAGCCGGCCAAGGTGATCAACGCTGAGTTGATGCCACTGCAGGCTTCATCGACCAGCAGCTTCTGCCCCTGCAGCTCGATGATGTTGCCACTCAGCGCATGAGTAACCCCCAGCACGTCCAGCAACCGGCTGCTCAAGGTCACCGCCATCACCCGCAACTGCTGGATCAGCCGGGTGTCGCCGGTCAGCGGCAGCGGGATAATGGTCAGCACCAGGAGCAGTGCCGGCAACATCGCGCGCAAGAGCGGCTTGCCCCCCATCCCCCACACCGCGCCCGCCAGACCGATCCAAGCCGCAATGCTACCCAGCCATGGCGACCACAAAACGGTCGCCAACGCCAGGCAAAAAAAGGCGATCGCCAGCAGCAGCTTCGCGAACAGGGGCCGCCCGGGCTCGAAGGGCCGTGGCACCTCAGCCAGCCGGGTCCACGCCAGGAAACCGGCGCCGACCAAGGCCAGCGGAAAGAACTGATAGTGCGGCCGGCTCCAAAGGTTGATGAAGAACAGCGTGAGCAGCGGCGCGTAACCCAGGGCAAATAGCAGACCAAGCCACGTGGTCATCCGAGCACCAATTACCACGGCGGGCCAGTCGGTTCCGCCGCTGCCTGCCGGTGCTGGTTGACCTGCGGTGCTCATATGACTATTCGTTCGGTTCTCGCTCACCTTTGGCCCATTTGCGGAAGCTTCGCAATCCATTTCTCAAACGAGCGATGGGCTTCAGCACAAGCCGGGGCCCTGGCCATATCCCGGAGGGAGAAGCGAAAATAGCCAGCGTTTCACGCTGGGTGTGAATGTCGTGGAGGACAAGTCCCGAAGGGACGGGTGAGAATCGACTAGTCAACCGTCCCTTCGGGACCAACCGTCCGTTGGCCGCGGTCCCAGCGCTGAAACGCCGGGCTATTCTCACTCATCCCTTTGGGATGATGAGCATCAAAATGCAGGATCCCGACAACGCTCGGCCCGCGTCAGGCGCGGGCGGCGGGCTTGCCTTTTGCCAGGTCGAGGATGCCGGCGACGATGCTGTTGGGCACCGGCTCGAACCGGAACGGCTCCATCGAGTAAGCCGCGCGGCCTTTGGACAGCGACCGAATCGCCGTCGCATAACCGAACATCTCGGCCAGCGGCACTTCGGCGCTGACAATCGTCGAGGCGTCCTTGGCTTCGATATGGACGATCTTGCCCCGGCGCCGGTTCAGGTCGCCCAGCAAATCGCCTTGGTACTCGTCAGGGGTGGTGACCTCCACCTTCATGATGGGTTCAAGCAGGATCGCGTTGGCCTTTTTGGCCGCTTCCTTCAGGGCGAAGATGCCGGCCATCTTGAAGGCCAGCTCGCTCGAGTCCACTTCGTGGAACGTGCCGTCCACGATCGCCACCTTGACATCCACCACCGGGTAGCCGGCCAGCACGCCGCCCTTGATCGCCTCCTCCACGCCGTCGATCACCGCCGGGATATATTCCTTGGGGATCGCGCCGCCGACAATCTTGTTCTCGATCTCGACGCCTTTGCCGCGCCCATTAGGCGCGAGCGTGATGCAGGCATGCCCGTATTGACCGCGCCCGCCGGACTGACGGATGAATTTGCCTTCGCCTTCGGCGGCCTGGGTGACCGTCTCGCGATAAGCGATCTGCGGCGCGCCGGCGTTGGCCCCCACCTTGAATTCGCGGAACAGCCGGTCGCGGATAATCTCCAGGTGCAGTTCGCCCATGCCCGCAATGATGAGCTGTCCGGTCTCTTCGTTCGTGAAGCAGCGGAAGGTCGGATCTTCCTCCGCCAGGCGCTGCAGGCCCTCGCCCATCTTCTCGCGATCCGCCTTGGTCTTGGGCTCGACGGCCATGGAGATGACCGGCTCGGGGAAGGTCGGCGGCTCGAGCATGACTTCGAAGTCCTCGTCGCACAGCGTGTCGCCGGTGGTGATGTTCTTCAAGCCGACCAGCGCGGCGATATCGCCGGAAAAGGTCGTCTCCACATCGATCCGCTTGTCGGCCTGGATCATCAGGACGCGGCTGACGC
>JAJRDJ010000454.1 GCA_028678445.1 Methylococcaceae bacterium | reverse complement strand
GAGTTCTTTGATGATTACTCGCCGCAACACCCCGCTACCCAGCAAGCCGACATGCAGGCCCGCCTCTCCCGGATAGCCTGGATTCGCGACACATTCGGCGCGGTAGTCGGCACCGAAGGCTGCTCGGCTGGCGTGGCCGGGACCATCCACTTTGCCCACGGTGTCCTGACGCCCGTCATCGGCTGGGGCGACCCGGATCTCCGCGACAAGCAGTCCCCGTACTACCTCGGCGCGTACTACCCGCCCGACGAACCCCGGGTCTTCTTCAAGCCCGTGCCCCTCAAGGACGAGTACCGTTACATTTACTTCGAGCCGCGCTTCCGGCTGCCGCTGTTCCAGACGGTGTTCCATGACTCGGTGATCGCCACGCACCATTGGTCCTTTGCCAGCCTGAAGGCCCGGGACGAAGCCCGGACGGTGGAGTTGCTGGAGCTGCTTTACCAGGTGCCGCCCCTGTATCACTTGAACGCAAGGGAGTTCCAGAAGCGCCAGCCGCAGATCAAGCGGCACTACGACTTCTTCTCGCCCTGGCACCGGGAAACGGCGCTGCTGCCGCTGACCGATTTCCAGTGGCTGACCCCCGGCGGGGAGGTGCAACGCACTGTCTTCGGCGACAGGATTGAGCTGGTGGCCAACTTCAGCGCCAGCGATTTCAAGCACGGCGATACCACGCTTGGCCCGCGGAGTATCGTGGTCAAGCGCGGCGACGGCAGCGCGGCGCAGAAATTCGTCCCGTAATCACTCTTGCCAACCTGAGGGCCCCTGCTACACTTTATCTGACCGTGTGTATTCGGGCGCACCCTGTTTGGTGCGCCTTTTTTGGGTCAACCACCGCTGACGATTTCGCATGGGCCGATCCTATTGGTTTGAGTGTCCGAAATGCGGTTACCGCACCAAAGTGTCGGGCCGTGCTGACCGGGGACTGAGCTTTTTCGTCCAGACTCTCCTCTGCCGCGACTGCAAGGAACTCTACGACGCCGTCACCCGCCTGAAGGTGCCGGATGAGCCGGGCGGCTTGCGCACGCTCGCGGGGCTGGACAGGGTGAAGTTCATGAAACCGTCTCCGGTCATCATCGCGCCTCCCACCTTCCAGGCGGTCCTGAACCGGCTGCCCCCAAAGGGAGTGAAGCGCTATAAATGGCTCCCTGTTAAGCTTCAGTGTCCGGTCTCCGCGCTGCACCGGGTGCGAAGCTGGAACGATCCGGGCCCATGCCCGAAGTGCGGCGTGTTCCTGGAGAAAAGCGCCCTGCCATATCGGCTTTGGGACTGAGCCCCGCGCTCAGGCATCGCCTGATGGGCCCGCGCAGCCGTTCCTCAGCGCTGCGCGTGGTACACGACGGCGGGAGGGAAGTTGAGCAACACCGGAACGGTGCGCAGGAGCCTGAAGCGCGAGCGGATGCGCTTGCGGTCAATCAGGGAGTATTGGAACTGGATATACATGCCGCCCGGGCGCAACGCTTGGCTGATGGCATCAATGAGCGCCTGGGTTCGCTCGCCGGGGAGGTTGCCCAGGGGGATGCCCGAAAGGACGTATTCCAACTTCTCCAAATCCCGACGCCGCATTTCCGACAAAAGATGCTCCGCGGAATCAGAGATCACCTTCACCCGGCCGTTAATGCCCGCGCGGTCCAGGTTATCGCGGGTCTTACGCGCCAGCACTGGATTGATCTCACAGGCCAGGATTTGCGCCTCGGGACATCGGGCCGCCAGTTGCAGGGTTAAAGCCCCATTACCGGCGCCCAGCTCCAGAATCCGCCCCTTATACGTCTCCGGAACGGGGGCGATCATCCGAGTGATGAGGAACCTCTGCGAGGGCACGATGGCCCCGGTCTGCCTGATCTTGACGAGGGCAGCGCACATGAAATGCAAGTAGCCTGCTACAGCGTTACTCATAGCTATTCAGTCGTGATCCGGTCCTGGTTGGGGCACGGTGCCTCATGGACATCATGCGCCCGAAATGGCCGCTGTTTCCCGCCGAATATGACGGCAAGCACCGGCCAGGTTCTCTCTGTAACTTCGCCCGCTAGGGCACCAACAAACAAAGCCTAGCACGGCGCCGGGGAGGATTCCAACCCCAAAAATGCGACAGACTCAAGCATCCTGATCCGTGGAAATGGGATAAGTCTCCCGAGCACCCCTCACCCGCCCTGAAGGGCACCCTCTCCCCATCGGATGGGGAGAGGGACGGGGTGAGGGGGGTCACGTCAATTCCTCGGCTCACTCAGGACCAAGCTTGCGGCTCAGAGGTCCCGAGCTTGCGGTGGCGGGGTTAATGGATGCCCGGGGGTGCCGCGGAGGCTCGTGCCCCCGTGCCGGCCTCGTGTCTTCCCTGGCAGCCGCTAAGGCTTCCAAGCGAAGCGGAGCCGGTTGGTATCGTTCACCGCCCAAAGATTCAGAGGCCAGACCGTCGCCCCGTACCGCATACGACGCACACTGCCGTCCACATAGGCAAAGTCGGACCCGCCGGAATACTTCCCTTTGTTGGCGGTGCCGTGGCAGCCCTGCTCCACCTGATCCATGTCGTTGCCGAGAGTGCCTTCGTCCAAGTCCATGTAGTAGTGGATAGAGCTGTTCTTCTTCTCGCCGAAGATGAGTGTCTCCGAGGGATAAATCACCGCGGTCTCCTTCATCGAGCGGGCGGCAGTCAGCGCGTCGCCGAAGTAATCGTTCCACCCGTTGATCAGGAAGCTGCGGTTGGCGCGGTCCGCGGGGAACGCAGACGACGAGTCAGTCTGCGGCTGACCCCGCTGCGCGTCCGTCGGGCAGACCAGCAGGTTGGTGTTTTGATAGAACGGGACCAACAGCGTCGGCCAGCGCGGCGCTCCATTGGTAGCGCGCGGGGGGCCCATCCCGTCATTGTCATCGGCGTAGAGTTTGCCCGAGAGATCCAATTGCTTGAGGCTGTTGACGCACTTGATGCGGTTGGCCGCCTCTTTGGCCCGGGCCAGTGCCGGCAGGAGCATGCTGGCCAGGATCGCGATGATGGCGATCACCACCAGCAGTTCGATCAG
>JAJRDJ010000453.1 GCA_028678445.1 Methylococcaceae bacterium | reverse complement strand
CGCCCAGATAGCCGCTGCAGTAGCGTGCCGGAATGTTCATGCAGCGGCAGAACGCAATCGCGAGGTGCGCGTAATCGCGGCAGACCCCGACCCCCTCGGCGAAGGTTTCTCCCGCCGTCCGCGTGGCACAAGCATGCTCGTAACCAAACGTGACATGACGATGCACGAAATCGCAGATGGCCTGGACGCGTCCCCAGCCGGTGGGCGAGTGGCCGAAGAGATCCCAGGCGGTCTGGGAAAGCCGATCGGTATCGCAATAGCGGCTGCCCAGGAGGAACACCAGGGTCTCCTCGGGCAGGTCTTCCACCGGGTGCTGCGGGGCGGAAGCGGCGACGATATCCGCGGCGCCGGAATCGTTGATGACCGCATCGGCCGCCAGTCGCACCCGGCCCTGCGGTGCGACGATCCGGCTGCACCAGTTACCACAGGCATCGCGATAGCCGGTGATGGGTACCGATGGGGTGGTGATGAGATGGTCGGGAACGATGAGGTCGGAGACGCGGGTAAAGTGGATGTTCAACGTCAGAATCATCGGCGTCGGTTGGGGGCAGTCGTAGATAATTTCGTAGCCGACTTTGATTTTCATGGTGAGCCTTTCAGGGGAGTGGGAAGGGAGCACGCGACGCGCGCCATTCGCGCCATGCTCAGGAACAACGGCTGTGCCAAGGCATGGCTTACGCGCTAAGACATAACGGAACAACTGGGGCGGTCACGCGCAGCCAGGTCCGGGACTTCCCTGTGTACCGGACCCGTTTCCGGTCCCTCTCAGCATTGGACCGGGTTAGGCGGGTGCGGCAAAATGTCGATTGGCTTTCGCTGGGGTCCCGGGCCAAGGAGTGATATCGATGCGCCGTCTGCAGATCAGGCATGTCACCACGTACCAATTCGCTGAAGCCGTAACGCTGCTGCCGCACCGCTTGCTGTTGCGTCCCCGCGAAGGACATGACATACGTGTTCAAGCGGCTGGTCTCGTCATTGCTCCCGCCCACCAACTGCAATGGCAGCGCGACGTGTACGACAATACCGTGGGGTTGGTGACGTTCACCGCGCCGGGCAAGCGCCTCTCGATCGACAGCCGCCTGATCCTCCAGCATTACGATGACCAGCCGCTCGATTTTCTGGTGGCGGATTCAGCGGTGTCTTTTCCCTTTCACTACGCGGCCGCCGAGCGCCTTGATCTGGGTCCTTATCTGACCTCGATATTTGACCAGGACCGAGCGCTACTGAGTACGTGGTTGCGGCAATTTTGGTACGCCGGCCAAGTCGTGGAAACCTATCTGTTGCTGGATTGGATCAATAAAGCGATCGCGACCGGCTTCACCTATCAACCGCGCGAGGAACCGGGCGTGCAGACACCGGTGACCACGCTGGAGCGACGCGCCGGATCCTGCCGGGATTTTGCCACCTTGTTCATCGAAGCCTGCCGTGCCTTGGGGCTGGCGGCGCGCTTTGTCAGCGGCTATCAGTGCTCGTCCACGCTCACCCCGGGCCAGGGCGCCACTCACGCCTGGTCGGAAGTGTATCTGCCCGGCGCCGGCTGGAAAGGTTTCGACTCCACCTCCGGCCAAGTCGTCGGCAACGACCACATCACGGTGGCGGTGAGCCGGCATCCCGAATCGGTCCCCCCCGTGTCCGGTGCGTTTCGAGCGGCCACCCGCCAATCGCCCGTCATGCGGGTGCGGGTGGAGGTCGCCGAAATCCCCGCCTAGCCGCGGAGTGGCTAGCGCCGCTCTAACCCAGGATCCGCGCGTAGGTTTCGGTACCCGCGCGATAACATCCGCAAGCCGCGGCTTCCAGGCCGACGCGGTCGAGAATGGTGATTTCCCCCCGGTGGTAGCTGATCAACTGAAGCTTCTGTAACCCATTCGCGGCTTTGGTGATGCCGACGCGCCGGACCCCCAGCATATAGGCCATGAAGACCTGCGTCACATTGAACGTGTCGGAGTGCGCCCGGTCCTGCGTCATCAATAGCCAACGGGCGAGACGCGCCTCCACTACATGGAAACGGGTGCAGCCGGCCGTTTGCGCGAGCTGGCTCATCGACACATAGAGATAGCGCTTCAACTCCCGCTGCAGCGCGGGACTCTGTGCGAGTTCATGGAGAAACGCGGCCGCCGTGAGGCGCAGTGCTGGGCCGGCCCCCTGAACCACGGCGTGACAGGGCGCGACCTCGACTTCCAGCATCAGGGTCAACCCGAGCATGCCTTCATCGCCGATCAGCCCCAATTCCAAATGGGCGTTGCCATCGATGGGCATCACCAGGGAAATGCAGCTGCCGGTCGGGAAGTACACATGCGGAATCAGGTCTCCGGCGCGGTAGAGTTCCTCGGCAAAAATCAGTTCGATGGGTTCGCAATGGGCCAGCAGCCGGTCGCGATCCTTGCGGGGTAAGGCAGCCAGTAGACGATTGGTCGCCGGGACAGCGGGGTTGGACGGCACGGGTGCTCTCCTGCGCAAGGTTCGGGCCCCCTACCAGCCGGGACCAGGATCGAGGACACAGGTCATCCCGATGCCGAAGCTGGCGAGGAACAGGGTATGAATACTTAAACGAACAAAATATCGCTGAAAATCTCCCTCGTCTGTGCTTTAGCGTACATACCGCGCTTGGCCAGGCCGGATGGCCTCGAGGATTGGTCGCTCAGCGGTCCTAATGCGGCATTCACGGTACCCTCCCCCTCTCCTGTGGGAGGTGTCAATGGACCATGCCCAAGAACGAAGGGAGCAGGCGATCAAATTCAGCTTTGACCACTTGGTAACACTCACAGACGCGCGTTTCCAATCCCCGCCGGTCCAGCACCGTGATGTGGCCACGGTGGTAATCAATCAATCCCGCTTTGTGCAATTTCCCGGCCGCCTCCGTGACGCCTTCACGGCGCACGCCCAGCATGTTGGCGATCAATTCCTGGGTCATGGCCAACTCGTTCCCGGTCAGCCGGTCGAGG
>JAJRDJ010000452.1 GCA_028678445.1 Methylococcaceae bacterium | reverse complement strand
GCCGAGGTAAAGGCGGGGGACATTTTGGTCGGCAAGGTGACGCCCAAGGGGGAAACCCAGCTCACTCCTGAGGAAAAACTGCTGCGCGCCATCTTCGGCGAGAAAGCCTCGGACGTGAAGGACACCTCGTTGCGAGTGCCCTCGGGCATGGATGGTACCGTGATCGATGTCCAGGTCTTCACCCGCGACGGCGTCAAGAAAGACGAGCGGGCCAAACAGATTGAACAGGCCGAGATCGAGAGCGTCAAGAAAGATCTCAATGACCAGTTACGGATCATCGAAAAGGATTTCTTTCAGCGCATCGAAGCCATGGTGTTGGGCAAGGTGGCCCAGTCCGGTCCGGCCCGGTTGAAGTCGGGCACCGTGATCACGGCTGAATACCTGGCGGAGCTCAAGCCCTCGCAGTGGCTGGAGATTCGTCTGAAGGACGAGGATGAAAATCTTCAGCTGGAGACGATCGCCGAGCAGATTGGTCAACAACGCGAGGAGATGAACAAGCGGCTCGAAGAAAAGAAACGCAAGATCGCCATCGGCGATGATCTCCCCCCGGGTGTGTTGAAGATGGTCAAGGTGTATTTAGCCGTCAAGCGCCGCATACAGCCGGGTGACAAGATGGCCGGTCGCCATGGTAACAAGGGTGTGATTTCACAGATTGTGCCGGTGGAGGATATGCCATACAGCGCCGATGGCACGCCGGTGGACATCGTCCTGAATCCGCTGGGTGTGCCTTCACGCATGAACGTCGGGCAGGTGCTTGAAACCCATTTGGGTTGGGCCGCACGGGGCCTGGGCATCAAGATCGGCAAACTGCTTGAGGCGAAGTCCAAGGTGGACGAGGTTCGCCGCTTCCTCAATGAGGTCTACAACGCCAGCGGCAAGGCCGAGGATCTCGATCAGTTGGATGATGAAGAAATCCTTGAACTCGCCGGGAATCTACGCGGCGGTGTGCCCATGGCAACGCCCGTATTCGACGGCGCCAGCGAGAAGGATATCAAGGCCATGCTGCGCTTGGCTGAACTGCCCGAAAGCGGACAGACCCGGCTTTATGACGGGCGGACTGGCGAAGCCTTCGATCGTGATGTCACCGTGGGCTGCATGTACATGCTGAAATTGAACCATCTGGTCGACGACAAGATGCATGCCCGCTCGACAGGGCCTTACAGTCTGGTCACCCAGCAACCGTTGGGTGGCAAGGCGCAGTTCGGCGGTCAGCGGTTTGGTGAAATGGAGGTTTGGGCGCTACAGGCGTATGGCGCGGCCTATACCTTGCAGGAAATGTTGACGGTGAAATCCGATGACGTGACGGGCAGGACCAAAATCTACAAAAACATCGTCGATGGCGATCACCGCATGGAAGCCGCGATGCCGGAGTCATTCAATGTACTAATCAAGGAAATCCGCTCCCTGGGGATCAATATCGAGTTGGAGCAGGAATAGCGCGTTGTTTGAATGCCATCCGGGGTTGGCAGTAGCCCCGGGAACCGACGTGACCAGTTTAGGAGATGACCAGTGAAAGATCTTATTAGTTATTTAAAGCGTCAGAATCAGGTCGAGGATTTCGACAATATCCGCATCAGCCTGGCCTCGCCCGCCATGATTCGCTCCTGGTCTTTTGGTGAAGTCAAGAAACCGGAAACGATCAACTACCGTACCTTCAAGCCGGAACGCGATGGCCTGTTTTGCGCCAAGATCTTTGGCCCGGTCAGTGATTATGAATGCCTGTGCGGCAAATACAAGCGACTCAAGCACCGTGGAGTGATTTGCGAAAAGTGTGGTGTGGAAGTCACTCTGTCCAAGGTGCGGCGCGAGCGCATGGGGCATATCGAGCTGGCCAGCCCGGTGGCGCACATCTGGTTCCTGAAGTCCTTGCCGTCCCGCATCGCCCTCTTGCTGGACATGACGCTGCGCGAAATCGAGCGTGTTCTTTATTTCGAGTCCTACGTGATCATTGATCCGATGCAGACGCCGCTGGAGCGCGGCAAGCTACTGAACGAGGAGGAGTACTACGAGGCCACCCAGCAATATGGCGAGGATTTTGTGGCCAAGATGGGGGCGGAAGCCATTCACGAATTGTTGCGGACGATGGATTTGCCTGGCGTGGTTGAACAGCTGCGTGAAGGCATTGACGGCACCCATTCCGAAACCAAGATCAAGAAATACACCAAGCGGCTCAAGGCTATCGAATCTCTGATTTCGTCCAGTAACAAGCCGGAATGGATGATTCTGACAGTGCTGCCGGTATTGCCGCCCGAGCTGCGTCCGCTGGTACCGCTGGATGGCGGCCGTTTCGCGACCTCCGACCTGAATGATCTTTATCGCCGTGTCATCAACCGCAACAACCGTTTGAAGCGCTTGCTGGACCTGAATGCGCCGGACATCATCGTCCGCAACGAAAAGCGCATGCTCCAGGAATCGGTCGATGCACTGCTCGATAATGGCCGTCGCGGCCGCGCCATCACCGGGTCGAACAAACGCCCCTTGAAGTCCCTGGCCGACATGATCAAGGGCAAACAGGGACGTTTCCGGCAGAACCTTTTAGGCAAGCGCGTCGATTATTCGGGCCGTTCCGTCATCGTGGTCGGCCCAACCCTGAAACTGCATCAGTGCGGGCTGCCCAAGAAAATGGCGCTGGAGCTGTTCAAGCCGTTCATCTTCAGCAAGCTGCAGTTCCGCGGACTGGCGACCACGATCAAGGCCGCCAAGAAGATGGTCGAGAAAGAAAGCGCCGAAGTCTGGGATATTCTCGACGAGGTCATCCGTGAGCATCCGGTGATGCTCAATCGGGCACCCACCTTGCATCGCTTGGGAATCCAGGCATTTGAACCGACTCTGGTCGAAGGTAAGGCCATCCAGTTGCATCCGCTGGTCTGTAGCGCATTCAATGCGGATTTCGACGGCGACCAGATGGCGGTCCATGTGCCATTATCGCTGGAAGCCCAGCTGGAAGCGCGCACCCTGATGATGGCGACCAACAACATCCTGTCGCCAGCCAATGGCGAGCCGGTGATTAACCCCACCCAGGACGTCGTGCTGGGGCTTTATTACATGAGCCGCGAGCGCATCGATGCGAAGGGTGCGGGCATGATTTTCTCCGATGTCGATGAAGCGCAGCGGGCGCTGAACAACCGGGCCGTGGATATTCAGGCGAGAGTAACGGTTCGGCTTAAAGAGACGATTATTGACGAACACGGCGTGGCAACGACCCGTACGCAACGCGTGGATACCACGGTGGGCCGGGCCATTATCTGGACTATCGTCCCCGAGGGGATTCCCTTCGAGATGGTCAACGCGGACATGACCAAAAAGGCGATCTCCCGCTTGATTAACCATTGCTATCGTACGCTGGGGATCAAGGCTACGGTCATGTTCGCGGACAAGCTGATGTACCTGGGCTTTGCCAACGCGACTCGGGCCGGTGTCTCGTTTGGTGTGGATGACATGGCGATTCCGGAGCGCAAGGAAGAAATCATCCTGGCGGCTGAGGCCGAGGTAAAGGAAATTCAGAACCAGTATGCCTCCGGTCTGGTCACCGATGGCGAGCGCTACAACAAGGTTGTTGATATCTGGTCCCATGCCAACGATCAGGTCGCCAAGGTGATGATGGATGGCCTTGGCACCGAGAGCGTCCTCAAGGCCGATGGTAGCGTAGCCGAGCAAAAATCATTCAACTCCGTGTTCATGATGGCCGATTCGGGAGCTCGTGGTTCCGCTGCCCAGATACGCCAGCTGGCCGGTATGCGCGGTTTGATGGCCAAGCCCGACGGCTCGATCATCGAAACCCCAATTACGGCGAATTTCCGCGAGGGGCTGGACGTGTTGCAGTACTTCATTTCTACCCATGGTGCCCGGAAGGGGCTCGCCGATACCGCGCTGAAGACGGCGAACTCCGGTTACCTGACCCGCCGCCTGGTCGATGTGGCACAGGATCTGGTGATTACCGAGGAGGACTGCGGAACGTCCGAAGGCCTGCTGATGTCGCCTCTGATTGAAGGGGGTGATGTAGTTGAACCCCTGGCAGAACGGGTGCTTGGGCGTGTCGTGGCCGAGGACATTGTTGATCCGGCCAGCCAGGAATTGCTGTTTACTGCCGGCACCATGCTTGATGAAACCGCCGTCGCCGTGTTGGAACAGCATAGTGTCGATAATGTGAGGGTGCGCTCTGTCATCACCTGCAAAACTCGGCATGGAGTGTGCGCGTCGTGTTACGGGCGTGACCTCGGTCGCGGGCAGCGGGTTAACAATGGCGAAGCCGTGGGCGTCATCGCGGCGCAGTCGATAGGCGAACCGGGCACCCAGCTGACCATGCGCACTTTCCACATCGGCGGTGCGGCCTCTCGTTCCGCCGCTATCAGTAACGTGGAGGTCAAATCGACTGGCACAATCAAACTGAATAATGTCAAAACGGTCGAAAACAAGGACGGTAACCTCGTTGCGGTCTCCCGTTCGGGTGAAGTCAGCCTGATTGACGAGCACGGCCGTGAGCGAGAGCGTTACAAGATCCCCTACGGTGCCGTTTCCGTGGCGCGAGATGGCGATCGGGCAAGTGCGGGTCAGCCCATTGTGACCTGGGATCCACACACCCATCCTGTCATCACCGAGGTCAAGGGTTTTGCCCGTCTCCTTGACTTTATTGAGGGGGTTACGGTGCGCGAGCAATCCGATGAAGTCACCGGCCTGAGCTCGATGGTCGTTATCGATGCTAAACAGCGCAGTGGCTCGGGCAAGGATTTGCGGCCGATGGTCAAGCTGGTGGATGAAATGGGCGATGATATTTTCATCCCTTCCACCGAAATCGTTGCTCAATACTTCCTGCCGGCCGGGGCCATCATCAGCATTCATGATGGTGATGAAGTCCAGGTGGGTGACGTATTAGCCAGGATTCCTCAGGAATCCAGTAAAACCCGCGATATTACGGGTGGTCTACCGCGTGTCGCCGATCTGTTCGAGGCTAGGAAAACCAAGGATCCGGCGATCCTCGCCGAAGCCACCGGCACCATCAGCTTCGGTAAGGAAACCAAGGGCAAGCGCCGTGTGGTCGTGACGGATACCCAAGGCGTTCAGCATGAAGTGCTGATCCCGAAGTGGCGTCACATTACGGTATTCGAGGGCGAACATGTCGAACAGGGTGAAACCATCGCCGAGGGCGATCTGACGCCCCATGACATTTTGCGGTTGCGGGGCGTGGCGGAGCTGTCATCGTATCTGGTCAAGGAAATCCAGGATGTCTACCGCTTGCAAGGTGTCAAGATCAACGATAAGCATATCGAGGCGATTATTCGTCAAATGCTGCGGAAGATAGAAATCACCGACCCGGGTGATACGAACTTCCTGAGGGGCGAGCAGGTGGACCGGGCGCGGTTCCATGAGGAAAATGATCGGGTCGAGATGGAGGGCAAAATCCCGGCGTGTTTCGAACCGGTTCTGCTCGGGATTACCAAGGCTTCCTTGTCTACAGAGTCTTTCATCTCGGCGGCTTCATTCCAGGAAACCACGCGCGTCTTGACCGAGGCGGCGATTCGGGGGTCCAGTGACAAACTCATGGGACTCAAGGAGAACGTGATCGTGGGTCGGCTGATTCCAGCGGGTACTGGCCTGGCCTATCATCTTGAGCGTAAGCGACGTGCTCAGGCAGAGGCCGCTGGCGAGACCGAGGAGACACAACCCATGGATACCAGTGAGGTGGAAGAAGCACTTAAGCAGGCCTTGAGTCTTTAACGGGATTCCCGGGTGCGGGTTACCTAGCCTTGCCTGTTGTATTAGGTGAGCAACGTTCAAGATCGTAAAACATAGTGATCGCGGTCATTCCGCTACTCGTCGGCGAGTGGGGGATGTCCGTGGACAAGAATCGGAGCATCCAGTATGAAAATAAGAATTCTCAGAGTCCTGTTTGGCGCTGCGCTTTTCTGGCTCGGAATGTCCTCCTCCCAGGCGGGTGGCGACGCGGAATTGGGCAAGAAAAAGTTTTACACCTGCGAGGGCTGTCATTCAGTTGCCGGGTATACCAACACGTATCCTACGTATCATGTGCCTCGCCTCGGCGGGCAGCATGCGG
>JAJRDJ010000451.1 GCA_028678445.1 Methylococcaceae bacterium | reverse complement strand
TCCGGTCGTTC
This sequence comes from Methylococcaceae bacterium, assembly GCA_028678445.1. Lineage (GTDB taxonomy): Bacteria > Pseudomonadota > Gammaproteobacteria > Methylococcales > Methylococcaceae > UBA6136. The sequence goes on along the minus strand of JAJRDJ010000451.1, from coordinate 3,320 downwards.
CGGGAATACGATAATCAGGTGGTGGCAAGGCTCTACGGATTTCGCGATGCCGACGATTATTACCGGCAAGCCAGCGCCGGACAGTATTTATGGAAAATCCAACGCCCGACGCTGCTGATCCAGGCACTCGATGACCCCTTCCTGACATCCGCTGTACTCCCGGAGCCGCACGAATTGTCCCCCTGCGTGCAACTTGAGGTCACCGATGGCGGGGGGCATGTTGGCTTTGTCGGCGGACGCCTGCCCTTGCGGCCTGACTATTGGCTGGAGCGAAGAATCACTGGCTTTCTTGCCGATAATCTGGCCGAGAGTGTGATTTGTGGAAAAATGAGCGTCAGAAAAGCGTCACCCTGATGAGCCAGCAAACCACGGTAGCGCACCCCCCTGCTGCCCCGCCCCTATCAGTTAGTTGGCGTCGATATTGACCCCATTCTCATTGGCAGTCGGGTGGAGCGCCCCTTTGGGATACGCATCCCCCAGCGTCTTATCCAAAATCAAGGACACCGACGGGCATGAAGACCACCGATTGGTCGCCCTACACTTCCGATACTGAAGTCTCCCCGCGCGTTACTTGGTCCGTGAATCCACGGCGATCCCGACACGGGCCAGGCTACCACGCCCAACCGGCTGTTCAGTCGTTTGGGGCTGCTCATTGGATCGACCTGGTGATGGAAGGTTGCGATTCGCTCGGAGAACTACAGGTTTCATGGAACATGAATCTGCGCGACAATTGACGCCCCCAAGAGCTTGTTTCAGCGCCCAAACCATCGCTTGAAAGATCAATGCCATCGCTGGACCGCTGAAGCTTTGCGTACAAGACAACAGGATAGAATCTACATGCTGCTGATGATCGACAACTATGACTCCTTTACCTACAACCTGGTGCAGTACTTCGCGGAACTGGGGGCAGAGGTGGAAGTGGTGCGTAACGACCAGATTGCAGTCGAGGAGATCGAGCGGATCAACCCCCGGAAGATCGTGATTTCACCCGGTCCCTGCACACCGAAGGAAGCGGGAATTTCGGTCGAAACCATCCGCCGTTATGCGGGGCACTTTCCCATCCTGGGGGTTTGTCTCGGGCATCAGAGCATTGGCTATGCCTTCGGCGGCAAAATCATTCACGCCAGCCGCATCATGCACGGCAAGACCTCGATGGTGTACCACCATGATACAGGGGTGTTTCGCGGGCTCAACAACCCCTTTCAGGCTACCCGCTATCATTCCCTGGTCATTGAGCAGTCATCACTGCCGGAATGCCTTGAAATTACCGCCTGGACTGAGGACGGTGATGGCCAGATCGAGGAGATCATGGGTGTCCGGCACAAGACCCTCGATGTCGAGGGCGTACAGTTTCACCCCGAATCAATCCTGACCGAGCAGGGGCATGAGCTCCTGGCCAATTTTCTGCGCCGTTAGGCGGACCCGTTTTGTATACGCTCCGGCCAACACCATACAACCCCCATGACCGATCTCGAACTTTTTCAGGCTTTCGTCGCTCCGGCGATCTTCATTTCCGGCGCCGGTCTCCTGGTGCTATCCATCAACACCCGGCTGATGGGCATCGTGACCCGATTGCGGACGTTTCTCAAGGATCGGCATGCCGCCATGAAAGCGGGGAACCGCCGGGAAGCGCATGTCCTGCAGTCACAGATCGAATCCATGGAGCATCGCGCCGCCAAAATCCGCAATGCTTTCGTTTTCACCCTGCTCGGCATCATGGGCGTGATGCTTACCTGCCTGGTATTGGGGTTGAGCCTGTATGTCGCTAACGCGCTGGTCGTCGCGGTGCTGATTTTCGTATTGTCGGTCCTGTCCATGCTGTTCGGGGTACTGTTTTATCTGTCGGAAGTGGCGATTGGCCTGAGCTCGGTGCAGGAGGAAGAAAAACTCTACGAACTCTTGCATACTGATCAGTTTGCCGATAAGGAACAATAACGGCTTGTCCAAGCAGGACGCGTCCCGGACCCGACCCACGGCAACAAACCCATGAAAATCACTTCCGCCATCAACCACCTGCTCGACGGGCAGGATCTCGCCCCGGAAGCCATGCGGGAAGTCATGCGCTCCATCATGTCGGGCGGCGCCACGCCGGCACAGATTGGTGGATTCCTGGTGGCCTTGCGGGCGAAGGGCGAGACTGTGCAGGAAGTAGTTGCCGCTGCCGAAGTGTTGCGTGAGATGGCAACCCGCGTGCCGGTGCGCTGTGATCATCTGGTCGACACCTGTGGCACTGGCGGCGATGGCACGCATACCTTCAATATCAGTACGGCGGCGGCCTTTGTCGCCTCGGCAGCCGGGGCGCGGGTCGCCAAACATGGCAACCGCTCGGTTTCGAGCAAGTCCGGCAGCGCTGATGTGCTGGAGGCGGCGGGCGTCAATCTGGCATTGACCCCGGAGCAGGTCAGGACCTGTATCGAAGAAGTGGGCCTCGGATTCCTGTTCGCCCAGCACCATCACGGTGCGATGCAGCATGCCATCGGACCACGCCGGGAGTTGGGCATCCGCACCCTCTTCAACTTGCTGGGACCCCTGACCAACCCGGCCGGTGCACCCAATCAGGTCGTGGGCGTCTACAGTGAGACCTGGGTAGAGCCACTGGCGGCCGCCTTGCGCGAGCTGGGCAGCCTTCATGTACTGGTGGTGCATGCCGAGGACGGTCTGGACGAGATCAGCATCGGCGCACCCACCCGGCTAGCCGAACTCAAGCAGGGACGGATCGAAATCCGGACACTCACGCCCGAGCAGTTCGGTATGAAGCGCGAGCCCCTGAGCTGGCTGGTGGTAGATTCTGCCGAGGAAAGCGCCGCCTTGATCCGCGGTGTGCTGGCGGGTGCGGAAGGTCCGGCCCGCGATGTCGTGCTGCTGAATGCCGGCGCGGCAATCTACGCGGCCGGTATCGCGCCGGAGCTGGAGGCGGGCATCGGGCTGGCGGTCAAGGCCCTGGACTCCGGTGCCGCCGCGAAAAAACTTGAGGAGTTGATCACTTTCACCCGGCAATTCGCCGCCTAGTTCCACCGCTTCCGGATTCTCCATCCGGCGCCCCTTACCACAGGACGCCACCCATGCAGACAGCTCCCCCTGACATCCTCAAGAAAATCCTCCACCGGAAGACCGAGGAGGTGGCCGAGCGGCTGTCGCGCATTTCCTATGAGGACTTGCTCAAACGTGCCGCCGAGACCGATGCGCCGCGCGGCTTCGTGCGGGCCTTGCAGGACAGGATCAGCGAAGGACAGGCGGCGGTTATCGCCGAAATCAAGAAAGCCTCGCCCAGCAAGGGGGTGATGCGGGCCGAATTTTTCCCGGCGGAGATTGCCGAGAGC
>JAJRDJ010000450.1 GCA_028678445.1 Methylococcaceae bacterium | reverse complement strand
TTTTTTCGATCAACCCGGCGAACGTGACCGAATGCCCGACGCAGGATGAGGGATGACGGGTAAACGCGCCGACATGGACCTCTGTAAATGATGGCGCCTTCAAGGCCTTGGGCGATTGCGGGTTCCCCTTCCCAGTTGAACTGTTCGTCGGTGACGACAGCGCGCATCGAGGTGCGGGCCGCATCGTTCGGGTCGGAGGCTCGCTTACGGTCCCAGAGCAAGTCGGTGACGGCTTTTGCAGCAGGACTCACCAATTCCTTTTTGGCGTTAAAGCGGTGACCTGTCGTAGCCGTGTCGTCAGGCCCTTGAACGCGCCATGTGTAGTGAATGCCGGCGGGCAGCCCTTCCACATGGATGTGCCAGAAAAAGAAGCTGCGATTTTCGGCGGGATTGAGCGCAATGATCTGGAATGGTTCCGCGCTATCAGCGGTCCGGTAGAGCAACAGCTCAACCGCCGTGGCATGGCGGCTGAAAAGTGTGAAATTGGCTCCTTCCGCGTCCAGTGTAGTCCCGAAATGCTCAGGTTTCCCTCTGGAGACTCGATAGGGTTCCATTGCCTGCTCATGCCGAGGGGTCTCTGATTTTCGATGCTTATTGTTGTCCGGCTTCGGTATGTTCATCATCAAACCTCACGGGATTGCAAACTTTTGAACGTGTTACAGGACATTCGCCGGGTGGAAACCCGAAGCACCCAACGACCAAAGGCTGTAAATTAGGCCAGACCCCGAGGAAGGCATCATGGCCCTGCTACTGATAGCGCAACGCCTCGATCGGCCGCAGTTGCGCGGCCTTGCGGGCGGGGTAGAAGCCGAAGAAGATGCCGACCGCCGCCGCCACGCTGAACGAGAGCAGGATCGACCACAGCGTCACCACCACCGGCATGCCGACCAGTTTGGCCACCAGCCAGGCGCCGCCCATGCCGAGGCCCACGCCAATCAGGCTGCCCACCAGCGAAATGATCAGTGCCTCGACCAGGAACTGGTACAGGACATTACGGCGGCGCGCGCCGATGGCCATACGGATGCCGATTTCCCGGGTCCGCTCGGTCACCGATACCAGCATGATGTTCATGATGCCGATTCCGCCGACCAGCAGCGAAACGCCGGCGATGGCACCGAGCATCATGGACATCGCCCTCGTGGCCGTCGCGGCCGTGGCCGCCAGCGCGGTCAGGTTGCGCACGGTGAAATCATCGTCCTGACCCTCGCGAATATGATGGCGCTGCCGCAGCATCTCGATGATCTTCTGCTCGGCCCGGTCCATCACTTCGGCGGAAGCCGCCTTGACCATCATGAAGCGCACCATGCCGGGGAACTGGTTGCCGAAGAGTTGCCGCTGGGCGGTGGTGAGCGGCACCATGGCGGTATCATCCTGATCGCGGCCATCCAGGCTCTGGCCCTTGGACGCCAGCACGCCCATGACGAGAAAAGGGCTGTTTTTGATGCGCACCGTCTTGCCGACCGGATCCTCGTCGCCGAACAAATTCTTCACCACGGTCTGGCCCAGCAGCACCACCCGGGTCGCCGAGCGCACGTCGGTGTCGGTAAAGGTAGACCCGGCCACCGGATACCAGTCGCGTATCTCGAAAATCGGCGGCGTGGTGCCGGCCACCATCGTCGTCCAGTTGTTGGACCCGTAAATCATCTGGGCATTATTGGGCGAGATCGGCGCCACGGCGACGACTTCCGGCAACTCCTCCAGAGCCAGGGCATCGCTGACGGTCAGCGTCGGCACCGTGCCGCCGCCCATGCGTACCCCGCCGGAGGTGGAGGCCCCGGAAAGTACGATGAAGAGATTACTGCCCATGGACGCTATCGAATCGGTCACCAGTGCCTGCGCGCCCTGACCCACCGCCAGCATCAGCACCACCGCGGCGACGCCGATGATCATGCCGAGCATGGTCAAGCCGGTCCGCAGCCGGTTGGCGCCCATCGCCTGCAACGCTTCTTCGAGGGTGTCACCCAGTGTCATGGCGGGTATTCCTGATGATGCCGGCGATACGGCCATCGATGATGGACATGATGCGGTGCGCATGGCGGGCGACATCGGCTTCATGTGTCACCAGGATGATGGTCAGGCCCTGGCGGTTGAGTTCCTCGAACAAGGCAAGAATGTCCTCGCTGGTATGGGAGTCGAGATTGCCGGTCGGTTCATCCGCCAGGATCAGCTTGGGCGAATTCACCAGCGCCCGGGCAATCGCCACACGCTGCTGCTGACCGCCCGAGAGCTGGCTGGGCCGGCTCTGAATGCGCTCACCCAGCCCAACACGCTCCAGAATTTTCTTTGCCACTGTTTCCCGCTGTGAGCGCTTGACCCCGGAATACACCAGCGGCAGTGCCACATTGTCGAGAATGTTCTTGCGCGGCAGCAGGTTGAAACCCTGAAACACGAACCCGATCAGCCGGTTGCGCAAATCAGCCAGTTCATCCGGTCCCAGTCCCGCCGTGTCGGTGCCGTTCAGAAGATAGTGGCCGGAACCCGGCACATCGAGGCACCCAAGAATATTCATCAGCGTCGACTTCCCCGAGCCCGACGGCCCCATGATGGCCACGAAATCCCCCGCATCGATCGTGAAGCTGAGCCCATGAAGCACCTCCAGGGTCTCGCCATCGCCCATGGGATAGTCCTTGCGGAGGTCCATGGCCTTGATGAGCGGCGCGGGCGGTGAGAGCGAAGTCATGAGGGAAAGAGCATCAGGACTGGGGGGGCTGGTCGGAGTCATTCAAGGGCTCGAACGTCGCTCCGCGAAATTGCCAAGCCCATCCGGATGTTCGTCTGAGGTGTGGAGGAGGGCGCTTGAACCAAAACTTGGAATCCCACTTTATCAGGGAAAACCAGCCAATGAATCGTGAATGTTACATAGGCACGGGATAATCTCCCACGCCCGCCCCTTCAGCCCGTCTCGTCGAGCCATGTCGCGGGGTCATAATCATGAAATCCGGTCCTTGTACCGCTATCCTCAACTCCAACAACCAAGTGAAAACCATGATCCCACCCAACGAATACCGTCCTCCCGTGCCGCCTTTCACCCTTGAAACCGCCAGGCAGAAAGTCCGCATGGCGGAGGATGGCTGGAACAGCCGTGACCCGCAGCGCGTGGCGCTGGTGTATACGCCCGACAGCGAATGGCGCAATCGCGCCGAGTTCCTGCACGGCCGTGAGCAGATTGTCGAATTTCTTACCCGCAAGTGGGCGCGAGAACTGGATTACCGGCTTATCAAGGAGTTGTGGGCCTTTACCGGCAACCGCATTGCCGTGCGCTTTGCCTACGAATGGCATGATGACAGCGGCAACGGGTTTCGCTCCTATGGCAACGAGAATTGGGAATTCGACGAGCATGGCCTGATGTGGCGCCGTTATGCCAGCATCAACGACCTGCGCATCGAGAGCAACGAGCGCCTGTTCCATTGGCCGCTGGGAAGGCGGCCCGACGAACACCCGGGCTTGAGTGAGCTGGGGCTTTAGGAAGGGGAGGGAGTCGCTAATCGTTGAAGTCGCGGACACACTGCCCACCGAGGGCTCAATGCCGGCCTCGGTGAGGCACTCGGAGTAACGAATGGACACATGCCGCACTTGCACCTAGGGACGTAACAGCCCACGCACTGTGATTTTTACGAAATTTTTACTTGGGCCCCATTAACATGTGGCCATAGTCCTGAGAGCCCCCCTGTGACTCCTTCCAATGTATACCACGGGAAACAGGGCTCTTGCTTTAAGCCATCATGATAGTTTCGCGCTTGCCTAAGCGCGGACAAAGAATACTGGTGCACATAAGCCACTCATTAAACCGCTTTGGGCGACTCAAAAAGTATGGTCCCCTGCGTTTTTGGATAT
>JAJRDJ010000449.1 GCA_028678445.1 Methylococcaceae bacterium | reverse complement strand
CCTGTTAGAGTGGCAAATTGGCCGATCGGCTTTCATGCTCGGGGGCGAGCGCCAAGCCGATCATGACGGGTTAGGCCGAATTTGCATAGCCAGTTCGGTCTTGGATCAGTTATATTTTTGATAAAGTCTACGCCAAGCTGCCTGCTTGGTGGTTATGTGCTGGCATCCTGCCCCATAGGTAACGGGCGCGCGCCAGATCAAGCGTCGCTCGCGCCGCAGACCCAACGCCCGCCGCAATCCCCCTAACGCCCATCGCCGGGAGGCGCTGATTGCCATGTAACTACCGAGAGGAGACAGGAATGAAGGTGACAACCTCATTACGACTCTGGCTAAAGGGAGCAATGATATGCGCCCTTGCCATGCTTGCCCTTGGCGCGGGTCGAGCCATCGCTGCCGATGCTTCGGTCACCGCCATCAACATCCTGCTGGAGCCGGATGCCAAGCTGCTGCAGCAGGCGGCGGCAACCAATGAGCGTCTGCTCAAAGCCTTTCCGAAAGGCTTTGCGCTCGACGATTCGCACCGTGCCCACATCACCTTGGTGCAGCGTTTCGTCCTCACCGAGAATCTTGAAAAAGTGTATGCCGCCGTTGGCAAAGTCTTCGCCAGCGCCAACGTGGCCGGCCTGGAGTTGGAAGCTCTCAAACACTATTACCTACCGGACAAGGACCTTGGCCTCGCGGGTATCATCATCAAGCCGACCCCGGAATTGCTAAAGCTGGAACAGCAGGTGATCGATGCCGTGACACCGTTTGCGGTGGAGACCGGAACCTCGGCCGCATTTGTCACCACACCCGAAGATCCCGAGATCCACCCGGCCTTGATCACCTACGTTGCGGAGTTCGTGCCGAAGCATTCCGGCGAGAATTATGATCCGCACGTCACCACCGGCCTCGCTCCGCGGCAATACCTCGACAAAATGCTCAAGGAACCGTTTAAGACATTTACCTCCTTCCCGGCTGGCGCGGCCGTTTACCAACTCGGCCAGTTCGGCACGGCGGCGAAGAAACTCAAAGAATGGAATTTGAAACCTGGTGGTGAGCCAAACTGATTAATCGGTTTGGAGTGCTGGCTTCCAGCCGGCGGACGGGGGAGACGCCCGCCCCCGCTGCCCGTTCGATGACGATCAATCAAACTGACCCAGCCCCTGAAACCTCAAGAAGCGCATCCAGACGATCAGCTGCATCAACGATGACTTGAAAATTATCATCCCGTTAGTTTTCAACCATTTCGCAAATGCAACCGACTTCAATATAGTCGCCAAATCAATGAGATAGATTGCGCTTGGGTGGTGCGGGCTGGCCCTGTTCCCCGGCACGGCCGCCCCTCACCTCCTCCGCACCCAGTACCGGCTTATATAGACAGCCTCAGAAGTAAAGCGACAAAAACCCCCTCTCCCTCCGGGAGAGGGCTGGGGTGAGGGAAATCGAAAGTCGCTTATCTTCTGCGGTACCCTATATCAGCGCGGAACTAATGTTCACGGGATCAGCCCGTGACAGCGTAACCGAAGGCGGCTCGCCAAACAGCCCGGCGTAGAGGGCGGCGAAGCGCCCCAGTTCATAAAAGCCATGTTCATGGGCGACAGCGGCCACCGTGGTTTCGCCTTTGCGGCCTTGCAGCAGACACCGCCGTACGGCATGCAGCCGCCGCAGCCGGAGATACCGGGTGGGGGTCAGGTCAAATGTCTGCCGAAAAGCCCGCGCGAGCGAGCGCTGGCTGAACTGGATTTCCTGACAGAGGTCCGGGATGTTCACCGCTTGCGGTTCCATCGCGTGTAGCTGTTCGAGCGCTCGCCGCAGACCCCTGGCCATGGAGATGGGTTGCCCTGGCGAGCGGTGGGGTGGTTCGGCGAGTACCGCCAGACGCTGCAGGAGATCCTCCTCCAGGGCTTGCATGGCGGGCGCCGATGACAGCATTTCCTGGTGGACAAAGGCGGCTCTCAGCACGCGCGACAGCCAGTCGCGAAAATCCGCGATGCGCGCTGCGGAAGCCGGCAGCCAGCGCGCGGCGGTGGCCTTGAGCAGGGACTGGAAAGTTTCCTGCGGCAGTTGCCGCTCGACCCGGCGCAGATCGACCAGAACGACAAAATGGCTATGTGCCGACCCCAGCACGCCCTCGAATACCCCGGGCATCATGATCGGCAAACCGGGATGGTCATGCGCGGTCTTGAAGTACCGGGTAGCCGGGACTGAGCGAACCGGCACCGAGAAGGTCAGCATGCCGGGTGGCCCCAAGCCCCGGAAGTGCATGGCGGCCGCGTAGCTTTCGAAATAGATGATCAGCGACCGCGTCTTCAGATAACGCATCCGGAACCTATAACCGGAATCCAAAGGGGTACAGAGCAATTCCCAGGGCTTGACCGCCAACTCATGAATAGCGGGTTCCGCCGGGACAAAAATCCCCGTCTCCCCGAGCAAGAGAGCGTCGGCTGGCGGTTTTTTGATTGGGTAAAGGCGCGGCGGACACGGAAACCTCGGGCGGCAACTCAGGCAAAGATACTGGCTACCATTATGCCAAATGAGGCGCAAGGGAGAACGCGGTCAGTGACCGTCATCCTTACTGGCCTATCCAATCCGGCGAACCCTCTGCCGTTTCATAAAAATGCCGGAAATCCGCCGCTGGCTATAATTTTATAGTCAAACTTTGGACCAGTGCGGTATAAAAGGACTCGAACAGCCGGGTCAGATTCGTTCGTGGAGCCACAATACCGTTGCAACACATCCTGACACCGGTGAGTTTGAGTGGTGGGTCACCAACCCGCATGGTCTGGAGCGTTCGCCCCGGGCAGAGGTGCTGGCGCCAGAGTCATGATAGCGAGATCATCGGTGTCCTAATTTTTACTGCATTTTGGAGTTCACTCATATGATGATGATCAAATTACTCGTTCGTAAACGACCGCTCAGCGCGGCACTGGCCCTGCTGGGGCTCAGCCTGGTTCCCGCCTCGCCGGCCATGGCCGCGAAGCCCGCGGCAAAGCCCGCCACTACCGCCGCAGCGGCACCCTCAGAGGCTGAACAGAAGAAGCCCAACATCGTCATCATCTGGGGCGACGACATCGGCCAGACCAACGTCAGCGCCTATTCAAAAGGTCTCATGGGCTACCAGACGCCCAACATCGACCGGGTCGCCAACGAGGGCGTGATCTTTACCGATTACTACGCCGAACAAAGCTGCACCGCCGGCCGTTCCGCCTTCATT
>JAJRDJ010000448.1 GCA_028678445.1 Methylococcaceae bacterium | reverse complement strand
TCGCCATAAACCTTGTGCAGCAGATCGATAAACACCGAAACCTCGGACTGTATCTGATCTTCGGTGCAGAAGATGTGGGCGTCATCCTGGGTGAACCCCCGCACCCGCATCAAACCGTGTAAAACGCCCGACAATTCGTTGCGGTGACAGGCACCGAATTCCGCCAGCCGCAGCGGCAGTTCGCGGTAGCTTTTCAGGCCCTGGTTGTACACCTGCACATGGCAGGGACAGTTCATCGGCTTGATGGCGTAATCACGTTGCTCGGAAGCCGTCGTAAACATATCGGCCTGGAACTTGTCCCAGTGCCCCGAGCGCTCCCACAATGAGCGGGACACCACCAAGGGCGTACGGATTTCCTCATAACCATGCTCGCGGAAGACCGAGCGCATGTACTGTTCGACAACCTGCCACAACATCCAACCCTTGGGGTGCCAGAAGACCATCCCCGGCGCCTCTTCCTGCATGTGAAAGAGATCCAGCGTCTTGCCGATTTTGCGATGATCGCGGCGCTCAGCCTCCTCGAGCCGGTTCAGGTAAGCCTTGAGATCCTTTTTGTCCGCCCATGCCGTACCGTAAATGCGCTGTAGCATTTCGTTACGCGAGTCGCCACGCCAATAGGCGCCCGCAATTTTCATCAACTTAAAGGCCCGCAGCTTGCCGGTATCCGGCACATGCGGCCCCCGGCACAAATCAGTGAAATCGCCCTGGCTGTAGAGCGAAATAGCCTGATCCTCAGGAATGTCGCGGATGATTTCAGCCTTGTAATACTCACCCTGCCTGAGGAAAAACTCGACCGCATCATTCCTCGGCATCACCTCACGGCGGACTGGAGTCGCCTGCGCCGCCAGTTCCTCCATTTTCCTTTCTATTGCCGTCAAATCTTCCGGCGTAAAGGGGCGCTCGAAGGAGAAATCGTAATAAAACCCGTTATCAACCACCGGCCCGATGGTGACTTGGGCGCTGGGAAACAGGGCTTTCACGGCCTGCGCCAACAGGTGGGCCGTGGAATGGCGGATCACCTCAACGCCCTCCACATCCCGGCCGGTGACGATGGCCACCGCGGCGTCCTTCTCGATCACCCGCGAGAGATCCACCAGCTCGCCGTCAATCTTGCCTGCCAGAGCCGCCTTGGCCAGACCCGTCCCGATAGACTCGGCCACCGCCATGAGCGACACGGGCTGATCGAACACTCGACGGGAACCGTCGGGCAGGGATATCACGGGCATGGACAAAACCTCACTTACAAAAAAAGCATCGCACTGCGATGCTTTTCTGAATTTGGTAGGCGCGATTGGACTCGAACCAACGACCCCCACCATGTCAAGGTGGTGCTCTAACCAACTGAGCTACGCGCCTGCAATCAAGCTGCGCATTATAATCAGATTTTTCCAGTTGGCCAAGCCTTGGTTTTCTCGAAATGCAAAGTTCGTTTTCGATTTCGGTTCCCACACGACCGCATGCCAGGCTTTCCAGTGGATTAAGTCGCCATCAACCACAAAGCCTTGGAGGTAACCTATCCCGAAATGACCGAGGACTTGTGACTAAACAGGGATTAATTGAAGCCACTGGAGCCAATCGTCGATTCTCAACTCGATAGGCCCGGCCAAACCAACCCGGGCTTATTGCGAGGCCTAAAGACTTACCTGTGATAGGAAACCAGCCGTTCCACTTCGTTCTTCGATCCCAGAATCACCGGGACACGCTGATGGACACCGGTGGGCTCGATGTCGAGGATGCGTTCGCGGCCCGTCGATGCGACACCGCCCGCCTGCTCAATGATGAAGCCCATGGGATTGGCTTCATAGAGAAGGCGCAGGCGACCGCCCTTGGTCTTGAGTTTTTCATCCATCGGATAGGTGAAGAGACCCCCGCGCATCAGCACGCGATAGACCTCGGCCACCATGGACGCCAGCCAGCGCATGTTGAAATCCTTCTCGCGGCCACCGGCCTTGCCCTGTACGCATTCGTCGACATAGCGCCGCACCGGCTCTTCCCAGAAACGGTGGTTGGACATGTTGATGGCGAATTCCGAGGTATCTTCTGGCACCCGGACATTCGGATGGGTCAACACGAATTCACCGACATTGCGGTCTAGCGTAAAGCCGTTCACGCCTTGGCCGGTGGTCAGGATCATGATGGTGGTCGGGCCGTAAATACAGAATCCGGCGGCGACCTGTTCGGTGCCTTTCTGCATGAAGTCAGCGGCCGTGATCGTCTCTTGACCTTCGGGGGCGCGCATGATGGAGAAGATGGTACCGATCGACAGATTCACTTCGATATTGCTTGACCCATCCAGCGGATCAAACGCGACCAGGTATTTACCCTTGGGATATTCCGGCGGAATCGGGATGATCTCGTCATTTTCCTCGGACGCCATGGCCGCCAGATGGCCGGTCCACTCCAGCGAGCGGATGAAAATCTCATTCGACAGGATGTCCAGCTTCTTCTGGACCTCGCCCTGCACATTTTCGGTGCCAATTACGTCGAGATTCCCCGCGAGCGCGCCCCGATTCACCTCGTGCCCGATCGCCTTGCAGGCGGCGGCGATGTCGTTCAGCAGCAAGGTCAATTCGCCGGTGGCATTGGGTACCTTGCGCTGCTCGTTTATCAGAAATTGCGTTAAATGTTGACCTATCATGTTGTCCTCCTAAAACCGGTAGTTATGGTTATTTGAAATGCGGACACTGTGCTTTCCAGTCATCCGGCGCCGCCGCCAAAACTTCTGGAATACTGGCAATCTTGAGTGCGTTGGTGCCGCCCCGGGCACCCATCAAGTCCCCCTTGGTGAGGATGATTCGATCATCGGCATTCACCAGATTCCGGCGTATGAACTCTTCAACAATGGCCCGGTTCAGTACGGCATGATCGTGAATTCCCGTAGGATCAAAGCTGATCGGATAGACGCCCCGAAACAAGGTCACACGCCGGCAGGTTCTTTCGTGCCCGGTCAGGGCATAGATCGGTATGCCGGAACTGATACGCGACATCCACAGCGGCGTCGATCCAGTCTCGGTTAAAGCACCTATAGCGCGCACCTCGAGGTGGTTGGCGGCATACATGGCGGACAGGGCTATCGTCTCATCAATGCGTTCAAAGCGTTCATGAAGCCGATGCTTGGACTTTTCGCGAGGGTATTTTTCCGCCTCGACACAAACCTGCGCCATGGCCGTCACCGCCTGTTCGGGATAGTCGCCGGACGCGGTTTCCGCCGACAGCATGACGGCATCGGTGCCATCGAACACGGCATTGGCGACATCCGACACCTCGGCACGCGTCGGTACCGGGTTGTTGATCATGGACTCCATCATCTGCGTGGCCGTGATGGCGACCTTGTTCATGGTGCGGGCGAGCCGGATGAGGTGTTTCTGCACATGTGGCAGCCGCGCGTCGCCAATCTCGACACCGAGATCGCCACGCGCCACCATGATGGCGTCAGAGGCCTCGACTATCCCTTCGATCGTCCCCTCGAGAATCGCCTCGGCCCTTTCGATCTTGGCGACCAGCCCCATTTCACTACCCAACTCCTTGAGCATTCTGCGCGCTTCGTCCATGTCCTCCCGGGAGCGGGGGAAGGAAATCGCCAGGTAATCGGCATTGATTTCG
>JAJRDJ010000447.1 GCA_028678445.1 Methylococcaceae bacterium | reverse complement strand
CGTCAGCCGGGTTCTGGAGGTGGCGCTGCATAAGGCGCATTCACTGCACTTCCCGCTCGGCAACATCATCGATGGGATGGCCTCGGCGCCAGTCCCGCCGCCGCACCCCAATTTCGTCAAGGCCATGGGCCGCACCAATGACGCGATCCTGTTCGGCGGCACGGCACACCTGTTCGTAAAGGGCAGCGATGAAGACGCCAGGGCTCTCGCCACCGGCCTGCCCAGTTCTACCTCGCGCGATTACGGAAAACCCTTTGCCGAGGTCTTCAAGGAGTATGGCTACGACTTTTTCAAGGTCGATGCCATGCTGTTCAGCCCTGCCAGGGTCATCGTGACCGCCGTGGAATCAGGGCACAGTTATCATGCGGGTATCTTGGACGAACCGCTGCTGGATCGGTCCTTCGACGAATAGTGGGCCGTTTTGCCGTCATCACGGATGATCCTGGCTGGCATGGCAAGCGCCTGCGTCAAGCGTTCGCTGAACGGGGTCATTCGGCAAGTTTTCTGAGCCTCACGGCGTGCCACCTGAATCTGGATGGTGAGGGGCTTCCCGTCATCCTGCCGGGCTTCGAGGGCAAGTTGCCCGATGGGGTGTTCGTGCGCGGGGTGCCGGGCGGAACGCTTGAACAGGTGGTCCTTTATCTCGACATCCTGCACGTCCTCAAAGCCTTGGACATCCCCGTCTACAACGACGGGCGCGCCGTCGAGCGTACCGTGGACAAGGGCATGACCAGCTTTCTGTTGAAACAGGCCCGCATCGCCACGCCGCCGGCCTGGGTAATGACCGATGCGGCCATGGCCAGGGCCATCGCAGAGCAGGAACTGCGCCAGGGGCATTGCCTGGTTTCCAAGCCCCTGTTCGGCTCCCAGGGCACCGGGCTCCGACGCTATGACACCTGCGATGACCTTGCCGGCTTTTCGGACAATCAGGGCGTGTTCTATCTGCAGCGCTATGTGCATTCAGGCGCTGCCTCCCATGACTTTCGGGTCTTCGTGATTGCTGGGAAAACCGTGGCGGCCATGCGCCGCTCCGGGGTGACCTGGCTGAATAATGTGCATCAGGGCGCGCACTGCGAGCCGGTGCGGCTGGATGACTTGCGATTGTGCCGTCTCGCCGAGGATGCGGTGCGGGTGCTCGACATGGACTATGCCGGCGTGGACATCATCCGTGACGAGCAGGGCCGTTATTTTATCCTTGAGGTCAACAGTATTCCGGCCTGGAAAGGGCTGCAAAGTGTGACCGCGACCTCCATCGCCACGCTCCTGGTGGAGGATTTCCTGTCCCATCCGGCATTGCCGACCGCCAAGTCTCAGCGCGCCCAGTGAATCTCATCGCGGATTTAACGCGGCAGCGTCATGCGCATGACGCTTATCTTTGTGCCTGCGAACTGGAACTCCGCGCCTATAAGCCAGGGAATGTGAGCCTCCACTCCGCAGGCCACGACATGACGGTGGAAGATTTTCGCCGCAGCGCCACCGTCAGCGCTCCTTACCTGAGTCACCCCGAATCCGGTCTCGGGGAGACCATTTTTCGGGCGATCGAGGCCACTCACCGTGCCGTGGGTTGCAATACCAATCTCGGTATTGTCTTGCTGTGCGCACCGCTCATGCAGGCTTTCCTGAGTCCCGATCGGGAACCTACACTCCACGAAACCCTCCGGAAAATTCTGCAAAAGACCACGGTAATCGATGCGGATTGGGTCTATCGGGCGATTCGACTGGCCCAGCCGGCGGGTCTCGGGAAGGCGACCGAGGAGGATGTCAGGGGCATCCCGCAGGTCACCTTGCTGAATGCCATGCGGCTGGCTGCAGCGCGTGACAGCGTCGCCCGGCAATACAGTGATTCATTTGGCGATGTTTTCGATATCGCGGTTCCGTTGTATCATGACAAATTATCCCTATGGGATGATGAAGAGTGGGCGGCGCTCGCGGTATTTCTAGGGCTGTTAATCCGTTACCCGGACAGTCATGTTGAGCGTAAATTCGGCGCGGCATGTGCTCGGCAAGTCACCCAACGAATGGTTGAAACGGAGGCTCTGCTATCCGCTTGCACGTCACCACAGAACATCCTGGGACATCTTCGGGAGGCGGACAGGGAGTTCAAATCCCGTGGCATCAACCCGGGTACTACAGCAGATTTGACAGTGGCGACCATTCTGGCGGCCAAACTGGCAAGTCTTTACTGAAATGTGAGATTTCAGTCTGGGAGGGACGGTAATACTCAACACAAGAAAGCGGACATGTTGGTGAAAGTCTGCCCGGAGTGATATGGCAAGTGTCGCTTCTCGAAAAATCCTTTAAATAATGAAAATGAGGTATGAATTGTGAGTAAAATCAACAAGTTATTAGTTGGCGAATCCTTGGTCGGCGATGGCAACGAAATTGCCCATATCGACCTGATCCTGGGCCCACGTGGCTCCGCGGCTGAAACCGCATTTGCCAATGCCCTGGTCAACAACAAGGATGGTTTCACCACCTTGTTGGCCGTGGTTGCACCGAATCTGGCGGTCAAGCCACATACCATCCTGTACAACAAGGTCACCATCAAGAATGGCAAACAGGCCACCCAGATGTTTGGACCCGCGCAGCGTGGTGTTGCACTGGCAGTCGCTGACTCTGTTGAAGACGGCACCATTCCTGCCGCAGAAGCCGAAGATATCTTCATTTCAGTCGGTGTCTTCATCCACTGGCTGGCCGAAGACGATGCCAAGATTCAGGATTTCAACTACGCCGCTACCCGTGAAGCCATCAAGCGCGCTGTCAATGGCGAGCCGAAGGCTCTTGACGTAGTCAAGCAGAAGGGCACCGAGCATCCTTTCGCTGCTCACAAGTAAGCCGTTCTAAATAAACGCTGTCCCGGAAGACGGGGCAGCGTTTTTTTTCGCCTATCGTCTACCGGGCGAGGCCGAGGGATGGGCCGAAATCCCGATACTTGTGGAGGTCCTCCGATCCTATCGCGCCGGTGTGCAGCGCACTGGCAAGCAGAACCGCCGAGGCGCCCATGCGCGCCAACTCGTCCAGGTCACTTCCATGGCGAACTCCTCCCGCGACCACGCAGCGATGGGCTGGGTAAAGGCTGATAAACTGCCTCGCGCTCCTGAAATCAGGCCCCTCGAAACTTCCCACCCGTGAGAGATTCATCAAAATGACCCGTTCCGGCCATAAATCCACCCGGTTTAAGAGGGTTTCCGTGCCCACAAGCAATTGATCACGAAAATCGAGAGACAAAATAAATCGTTGTCCCATCCCGGGCAGTGCATTCAGATGAGCGTCGCTCAGGGATTCACTGCCGATCACAGGCAATAACCGCTCGTTAGGGGCATCATAGATGGGATCTCCGCCAGGAAAGCCATGATCGACCCAGAAATCCAGCGCGGGAAATGTCGCCACTAACTCCCTGATAAGGCCAATTTGTGTGCCTTTACCCATCAGGGCATCAAGATCGGCAACATACACGGTCTGAAACGGGAAGAGTCGCAGCAGCCCTTGCACAACAGAGACCGGCTTGGCGTCGAGGCTCAAGGGCGTGCGCAAGACTGTATACCTTTCGCGGTGCCCACGGCGGGCGTGTACGACCTGAGCGCCGAGTATGTCGATAACGGGGATGATTTCCAAAATCCGACCATGAAAGTGCTGGTTTATGAATATATTACCGGGAGCGGGGGTGCAGAGATGCCCTCTCCTTCGCTGGCTCGCGAGGGCGATGCCATGCTTGGGGCACTGATCGATGATCTCACGGAGATGCCCGACCTATCCCTCTCTGTTCTGCGTGACAGTCGACTGCCGAAACCGGTACGAGCCCACGCCACCATCGCATGGCCCACCATCGGGCTGGGAGATGATGCTTTTGATCGGTTCACTACCGAACTGGGCCAGACGGATGCCGTGTGGCCGATCGCACCTGAAACCGCCGGGATTCTGGAAGGGCTTTGTCAAACCGTCGAGTCCACTGGCAAATCCCTGCTGACTAGCCCGTCCAGCGCCGTCCGCATCGCCGCCAGCAAACACGCGACAGCGGAAACACTGAAAGGGCAAGCCATTCCCGTTGTCCCCACGGTTCCCTGGAGTCCGGGTTTGAATGCCTCGCCATACCCTTTTCCCGTGGTGCTCAAAGCGGACGACGGCGTGGGTTGTGAGCAGACCCGCATCATCCGCAACGCGGAGCAATGGGACGACTTGGCCCGGCACCCTGCAGGCCGCAACTGTGTGTTGCAACCCCTGATAGATGGCGAACCTCTTAGCCTGTCCGGCCTGTTCGCACAGGGCCAGGCGGTATTGCTGAGCGTCAATCGCCAGCACATCCGCCAACGGCATGACACCTTTGTGTTCGACGGCTGCACGGTGAATGCCATTGACAGGGCGGAAGGGATTTTTTCTAAATTGCTTGACCGGATCGCCGTTGCCTTGCCCGGGCTGTGGGGGTACGCCGGGATTGATTTGATTCGCAAGGGGGACGATCTGACCGTGCTGGAAATCAATCCGCGCCTCACTTCATCCTACCCTGGGCTCAAGCCCGCACTCGGCATCAATCCCGCTCGGCTGGTCATGGAGCTCTGGCAGTCTGGTCAGCTGCCTCGCCTCCCGTCCTTGCCTCTCAAACCCGTTGGCGTGATATTCGAGGACAATTGGTGAGCAACACCATCATCGGCTGGGATATCGGTGGCGCACATCTTAAGGCCGCGCAGATCAATGTTGACGGCGGCGTGGACCGCGTCTTCCAGGAACCGTGTCCGCTCTGGCTGGGCCTTGAACAGCTGGAAGGCGCTCTGGAACGTATTCTCGGCGCTATCATCTCCGGGCCAGTGCTCCATGCCATCACCATGACGGGTGAGCTGGCGGATCATTTTTCCAGCCGGGAACAGGGCGTGCTGGCCTTGACCATGGCCATGGTCCAGCGATTGGGGGCCGGTTGCGTTATGGTTTTCGCGGGGCAGGATGGCTTCATCCCCGCGGAAAGGCTTCAGTTGGCGGACACCCGCCAGGTGGCATCGGCCAACTGGCTCGCCAGTGGCTTATGGTCCGCCTCACGGATGCAAGAGGGGCTTTTCATCGACATTGGCAGTACCACCACCGACCTGTTGCCGATTAGCGATCATGCTGTTGCCAACCGGGGCTATACCGACAGCGAGCGCATGGGCTACGATGAACTCCTCTACAGCGGTGTCACACGCACCCCCGCCATGATGTTGGCAAAACGGGTACCGCTGGAAGGCGGGTGGGCCAGGGTGATGGCCGAGGTTTTTGCGTCCGCAGCGGATGTATATCGTTTAACAGGGGAACTGCACGAGTATGTCGATCAAATGCCCGCCGCCGATCATGGGCCGAAAACCATCGAGGGCAGTCAGAGACGCCTGGCGCGGCAATTCGGGTGGGACGCCGACGACCTGCCCGCCCGGGGCTGGCAAGAGCTCGCCGGGTATTTGCGTGAACGGCAATTGATGGCTCTTCGGGATGCCGCGGAAATTCAGTTGTCACGTGGCCTGCTCGGAGCCGCCGCCCCCCTTATTGGCGCTGGAATCGGGCGGTTTCTGGTGAGGGTCCTGGCCGAGCGGCTGCAGCGCGACTATTTGGATTTCAGCGAGTTGTTTGTGATGTCGCCGAAAGGGGGTGATTTCGACATTGCCGACTGCGGCCCCGCCACCGCCGTCGGCTGTCTGGCGCATAAGGAGGCGGGAGGCGGTTAATGCAGCCACGCATTCAGGAATTGCCTTACTTCGAGGATAGTGCCGCCCTCTTTTTGCCATGGTCCGACCGGAGCTGGTCCGTGTTTCTGGACAGCGGCTACCCGCACAGCCGCCAGGGCCGCTATGACATCATCGCGGCGGATCCGGTCAAGACATTGGTGACCCGCGGCGTGTTCACCGAAATCCGCGAGGGAGACTCCATCCGCCTGTCACCCGAGGACCCTTTCCAGCTGGTCAGCGAGGCGCTCAGGCTGGAGGAATTGCCGATTTCTGGCCACCCCGGTTCCGTTCTGCCCTTCCATGGCGGGGCGCTGGGTTACTTCGGTTACGATCTCGCCCGCCGGATCGAGAAGATTCCGGATATCGCGGCTGATAGCGAGGGCATCCCGGACATGGTTGTCGGCATCTATGAGTGGTGCGTCGTCGTCGATCACCGGGAGCGGCGTACCTACTTAGTCGGGCAGGGTACCCGGCCGTCCCTGGAGACGCGCTGGCCGCACCTCGTGAAGGCCTTCAGCCAGATTCAGACGCTGGGCTGGCCCTTGGGTGATTTTGAAGTCCTTAGCGCGGTCGGTACCAGCCTGGACCAACAGGATTACGAGCAGGCCTTCCGGCGCATCCAGCACTATATCCAGGAAGGTGACTGCTATCAGGTCAACCTGGCGCTACGGTTTTCGGCTGAATGCCGGGGGAATCCCTGGGTGGCTTACCAGCATTTACGGACCTTCAATCCCGCTCCGTACAGCGCTTACCTGAATTTTCCGGAGGTGCAAATCCTCAGCTCTTCTCCCGAGCGATTCCTGAAGGTTACCGAGAGTGTCGTCGAAACCAAGCCCATCAAGGGCACCCGGCCCCGCGCCGGGGATGCCGTCGGCGATGCGACCCAGGTCCTGGAGTTGAGCGACAGCCTGAAGGATCGCGCGGAGAACCTGATGATCGTCGACCTGCTGCGCAACGATATCGGCAAGAACTGCGAGCCTGGCTCGGTGCATGTCCCCAGGCTGTTCGAGATCGAGACCTACGCCACGGTGCATCACATGGTCAGCACGGTGCGGGGCAAGCTTCTGGCGGGGCATGGTCCGCTCGACCTGCTGCGCGGTTGTTTTCCCGGCGGGTCCATCACGGGCGCGCCGAAAATTCGGGCCATGGAAATCATCGAGGAACTGGAGCCCACCCGGCGCGGGGTTTACTGCGGCTCGATCGGCTACATCGGATTCGATGGCAATATGGACAGCAATATCGTCATCCGGACCCTGGTGCATGCCGACCACACCGTGCGTTTCTGGGCAGGAGGCGGGATTGTGGCAGACTCCGACGCCGAGCTGGAATATCAGGAATGCCACCACAAGGCAGCTGCCCTGCTGCAATTGCTGGAACGGTTCAGCACTCCCCATGCCGCTATCCATTCCCTGGGTCGTTAAGCTCGGCGGCAGCCTGGCCCTCTCTGCCGAGTTGCCGCTCTGGCTGGAGGCGCTGGCCGAGAGCCCTGTGGTGGTCGTGCCGGGCGGCAGCCTGTTCGCCGACGCGGTGCGGGTAGCCCAGCAGCACTGGGGGTTTGCTGATGAGCTGGCACACGCCATGGCCATAACCGCCATGAGCCAGTATGGCCGGATGCTGCAAGGCCTTTGCCCGCGGCTCTCCGTCGCCGGTGACCCGTACTCGCTGACACGTCTGCTGGAGGGAGGTCAATCCGCGGTCTGGCAGCCTGATGCGGGGGCTATGATGGACGAGCGCATCAAAGCTTCGTGGGATGTCACCTCGGACAGTCTGGCGGCATGGCTTGCCGAGCAGCTAGGCGCCGAACGTCTGCTGCTGATCAAATCTACCCTGCCGCCGGGAACCTGTCACATCCAGCAACTGGTCGAGTCGGGCTTGGTGGACCGGGAATTTCCGGAACTGACTCGTGGCTCTGCACGGGAAATATGGCTGTGCGGCCCGGGACAGCACGCCGATCTGCGGGCGGGTCTGGAACATCCAGACCGATTTTTTAGGCGGGTGATCCCGATGTCGGCGTCGTTTTCGTAGTCAGGAGGCAAGCACTATGTCCATCCGTATTCGGTATTTCGCCAGCCTGCGCGAAAAAATGGGGCGGGTCGAGGAGCACATCGCGCCCGAAGGAATCGCCACGGTGAGCGATATCTGGAAAGCGGTGAATCAAGGCCGGCCCCTGCCGGACAATCTTCTATGCGCTGTCAACATGGAATATGCCGAAGCGACGACGGCAGTAAGCGATGGGGATGAAGTTGCCTTCTTTCCGCCCGTGACCGGAGGCTGAGATGCGAGTCGAGCTGCGGGCTGATCCCTTCGATCCTTACGCCGAACTCGCCCGGTTTGAAGCGGAGCAGCCGGGTCAGGCCGGCAAGCATGGCGCCACCAGTATTTTTGTAGGGACCATGCGGGATGTCAACGAGGGCGAAACCGTCCGCACGCTCTGGCTGGAACATTACCCCGGCATGACGGAACGCGAGTTGTCGCGTATCGCCGACGAGGCCAGCCGGCAGTGGCCGATCACGCAAGCCCTCGTGCTGCATCGGATCGGAGCGATTCAACCCGTTGAAACCATCGTGCTCGTCGCTACCTGGGCGGTCCACCGGGCGGCGGCGCTGGAGGCTACCCGGTACCTCATAGAGGAACTCAAACAGCGGGCGCCATTCTGGAAAAAGGAAACCCTTGACCAGCGCGCCCGTTGGGTTGAGCACAATACCCCGGGGTAAACAGACCCGGTCATGTTGCCTATATCGACAAAGCGGGAAGCATCCAGCATGATGAAGACCGGTACGTGCGGTCTGTGGGCTCACCGGATAACCCTGAATCCCGCACCGGTTCGTCTCACCATATTGTTATCCACACCAGAACACCGAGGTCTCCCAACATGCCCCATCCAGCGTACCAACTCCTCGAAATCGTCGGCACCTCGCCGGTTAGCAGTGACGATGCCATTCGCAACGGGATCGAAAAGGCATCGCTCGGTCAATACCGGCTGGACTGGTTTCAGGTCATCGAGACCCGGGGCCAGATTCACGACGGCAAGGTCGCGCAATTTCAGGTCATCATGAAAGTCGGCATGCGTCTCGACCAGGGGGCATCTGCCCCCGGCATTACCCTCTGATCAAGGCTGGCCTGCCATGTTCATTACGAAGTTAACAGCCCGTAACGGGTTTCTGCTCGGGTTTCTGTTCTGTGTCGGCCTCATGCTATCGGCCTTTTATTTCCAGTTTGTCGGCAAGCTGGATCCCTGCCCCTTGTGCATTTCCCAGCGGGTCATGGTCGTGGCCGTGGGGCTGGTGATGCTGGCGGCAACGCTTCACAACCCCGGGCCGCGGGGCGTTCGCGCTTATGCGGTGGCGAGCGCCCTGACCGCCATGATCGGCGCCAGTATTTCGGCCCGGCATGTTTGGATTCAGCATTTGCCGGCCGAGGAAGTGCCCGCCTGCGGCCCGGGCCTATCTTACATGTTCCAGTATTTCCCGTTGTCCGACACGCTCAAAGCCATGGTGACCGGTACCGGTGATTGCGCCAAGGTCGACTGGACGCTCCTCGGGTTGAGCATGCCCTTCTGGGTCCTGTTTTGTTTTCTGGGGCTGGCGGGCTGGAGTTTGTTCCTGTACTGGCATGCCAGAACAGATCGGCAAGTCTGACGCAGTCGCACTGGCAAGCCTAGGATGTCAGGATAAAGGAACGGAGCAACCCAACACTGATATCGTTTTGACGGCATCCCATGCAGAATCCGTGGCGTTCTGAATTTTCCCTGCTCCTCCTCGCGCTGTTGATCAGCGTATTCCTCGGGAAGTTATTAAATCAGCCGCTGATGGTTCTGTGGATCGTGCTGCTGGTCTATTTATGCCATCACCTCATTCACGCCAACCGCTTGCTGCACTGGCTGCGGAGCGGCAAAGCCAGTCAGGTTCCCAAAGGCATGGGGATCTGGGAGGATATTTATTACCTGATCTCCCGTGTGCGACGCCGCAACCGGCGCCGCAAAAAGGAGCTCATCCGGATGCTGGAGCGCTTTCGAACCGCCACGGCGGCACTCCCCGATGCGACGGTGGTGTTGAGCGCGGGCGACCAGATCGACTGGTTCAATGACGCGGCGGGAAAATTGCTCGGTTTCAGACGCGGTGATGTCGGTCAAAAAATCGGCAATCTGCTGCGCTACCCAAAATTCATCCATTACCTGGAAGGTGGGGATTATCAGAGCACGGTCGGAATTCCCTCGCCGGCGGCTGAAAACATTCAACTGGATATCCGTTTGGTGCCTTATGGCGAGGACCTGCGCCTGTTGGTCGCCCAGGATGTCACGCAATTGCGATTCATGGAGCGCGTGCGCACCGATTTTGTGGCGAACGTGTCGCATGAGCTGAGAACGCCCCTGACCGTGATACGCGGCTATGTGGAATCGCTCGTCGATAATGCGGGTGATTTGCCAGCCTCTTACCATCGCGTCTTTCAGCGCATGGAAGAGCAGACCTTGCGCATGCAGCACCTTATCGATGACTTATTGACGCTCACCCGACTCGAATCGGCCGCGCATTCCATGCCCCAAAACCCTGTGGACGTGCCGTCGATGCTCAAAAATATCCATGACGAGGCCATGCTGCTCGCCATGGATGACAAACCCGAGGTCAACTTGAGCCTTACTACCGATGCCTGGCTGCTGGGTAGCGAGCAAGAACTGCGCAGCGCTTTCTCCAATCTGGTACAGAACGCTCTCAAATACTGTGGCCTGGGCGATCACGTCCTCGTCTGCTGGCATGACGAAGGCACGGGAGCCCGGCTGGATGTCACGGACACCGGTCCCGGCATCGCCCCGGAATTTGTTCCCCGTCTGACGGAGCGCTTTTACCGGGTCGATCAAGGCCGTAGTGCGGGCG
>JAJRDJ010000077.1 GCA_028678445.1 Methylococcaceae bacterium | reverse complement strand
CTCGGGATGGGCTTCGGGCTTCATCCCGAGACCGGTGAGAATCCCGGCCACGCGGCTGGCGTCGATATCGAGACCCAGGATGCGGCGGATGCGCTCGGCGCGCAGCAGCACTGGCTGACGCAAGGGGAGATGATCACGACTGAGCGCCTCCACCACGGGGCCCGCGTCGCCCCCGGCAAGCGCCACGATCAGCTCGCTGGCGCGCGCCAGGGCGCGCTCCTGCAGGTCAAAACTGACCCCGCGCTCGAAGCGGTGGGACGAATCGGTGCTGAGCCCGTAGCGACGGGCCTTGCCCATGATCAATTCAGGGGTGAAGAACGCGCATTCGAGGAAGATGTTCCGCGTGGTCTGGCTCACGGCGGATGCGCTGCCTCCCATGATGCCCGCCAGCGCCAGCGCCTGTGCTTCATCGGCAATGACGAGGGTGTCCTCGTCGAGAGTCAGCTCCTGGTCGTTGAGCAAGCGCAAGGTTTCGCCATCGCGTGCCTGGCGCACGCGAATCCCCCCCTTGAGTGTGTCGGCATCAAAGGCGTGCAGCGGCTGCCCGAGTTCCAACAGCACATAATTGGTGACATCGACGACGACATCCAGGGAACGCACCCCGGAACGGCGCAAGCGCTCCTGCATCCAAAGGGGCGTCCGGGCATCCCGGGAGACGCCATGGATGAGCCGGCCCAGATAGCGCGGGCAGGCCGCGGGAGCCTCGATGGAAACCGGGAATTGCACATCCAGCGTCACCGGCACCGGCCCGTTATTCGGCAGTGTCAGAGGGAGGCCACTCAACAGCGCCACTTCGCGTGCCACCCCCTCAATGCTCAGACAATCGGCGCGGTTCGGCGTCAGATCGACTTCAATCAGGGTATCGTCGAGCTGCAGGTAGTCGCGGATGTCGTTCCCTACCGGCGCATCGTCAGGCAACTCCATCAATCCGGACGCATCCTCGTCAATACCCAGTTCCTTTGCCGAGCAGAGCATGCCGAATGAGGGAATCCCTCGCAGCTTCGAGGACTTGATCTTCAGGCCGCCGGGCAGACTCGCGCCCTCCAGCGCCAGCGGTGCCCGAAGGCCCACTCGAGCGTTGGGCGCGCCACAGACGATCTGCAGGGGCTCATCGGTTCCTGCCGCAACCCGGCAAACCTTCAGGCGATCGGCTTCGGGATGCGGCGCGGTTTCGCGAATTTCAGCTACCACCACGCCCCGGAATTCCCCCGCCGCCGGGACCGAGCTTTCGACTTCGAGCCCAGCCATGGTGAGCTGACGCACCAGTTGGGTAGTCGCGATCGGGGGATTGACGTACTGCCTTAGCCAAGCTTCGCTGAAACGCATGTGATTAGCCGGATGGTTGTCTAGAATGCGGCGAACTGCTTGAGGAACCTGAGATCATTCTCGAAGAAGAGCCTGAGGTCGTTGATACCGTAACGGAGCATGGCCATGCGCTCGACGCCCAGACCAAAGGCAAAGCCGGTATAGGCTTCGGGATCGATATCGACGAACTGGAAGACGCGAGGATGGATCATCCCGCAGCCCATGACTTCCAACCAGCCCGTCTGCTTGCACACCCGGCAGCCGGTACCGCCGCAGATCACACATTCAATATCCACTTCGGCGGAGGGCTCGGTAAAGGGGAAATAGGACGGCCGGAACCGTACCGCCACATCCTTTTCGAAGAACAGCGTCAGAAACTCATAAAGGACACCTCGCAAATCGGCAAAGCTGACCTGCTCGTCGACCAGAAACCCCTCGACCTGATGAAACATCGGGGTGTGGGTCAGATCGGAATCGCAGCGATATACCCGGCCCGGTGCGATGACCCGCAACGGTGGGGTTCGGCTCTCCATGATCCGTACCTGTACTGGGGATGTGTGCGTGCGCAGTAGGGTGTGTTCGTCGAAATAGAAGGTGTCATGCATCGCCCGCGCCGGGTGCGAGGCGGGGATGTTGAGCGCTTCGAAGTTATGGTAATCGTCCTCAACCTCGGGGCCTTCAACGATCTCGAACCCGATACGGCGGAATAGTTCGGATATGCGCCGCAAGGTCAGGGTCACAGGGTGCAAGCCACCGGTCTTCTGGCCTCGGCCCGGCAGGGTGACATCGACAGTCTCGCGGGCCAACCGCTGTTCCAGCGCCTTCGCCTCCAGAACTGACTGGCGCGCCTCGAGCGAGGCGTTGAATTGATCCTTGGCCTGATTGATGCGCGCGCCTGCCTCCTTGCGCTCATCGGGCGGCAGGGAGCCAAGCCGCTTCATCTGCTCGGTAATCAGCCCTTTCTTGCCGATATACTGGATACGCACTCGATCCAGCGAGGCCAGCGTATCCGCTGCGGCGAGTTCCCCTTGTGCGCTTGCCAGAACGTCTTCAAGGGTAGTCATGACCGGCCTTGTCGTGGATAAGTGAGATGGGCGTGATTGGAAGTATGAAAGCGGGGGCGCTAATTCCGGTTATGCCCCCCAGCACGTGCTCAGGCTCAGCCCTGGGCGATTCTTGCGAGCTCAGCGAATGCTTCCTTGTCACGCACGGCGATATCCGCCAAGACCTTCCGGTCAATGGCCACGGAAGCCTTGTTCAGACCGGCGATGAAACGGCTATAGGACAAACCGAACTCGCGGGCCGCCGCATTAATGCGGACGATCCACAGGGCGCGGAACTGGCGTTTCCTCTGGCGCCGGTCGCGATACGCGTACTGGCCGGCCTTGATAACCGCCTGCTTGGCTACACGATAGACACGGCTGCGGGCGCCGTAATACCCCTTGGCCTGCTTGAGAACCTTCTTGTGGCGGGCTCGAGCAGTTACGCCACGTTTAACTCTAGGCATGGGACCCTCTCGTTACTCTTAGGTCAAAAAACTTAGCTATATGGCAACATCCGCGCCACCGCACGCACATCCGAAGCATGGATGGCATTGGGGCTGCGCAACTGGCGTTTCCGCTTGGTGCTCTTCTTGGTCAGGATGTGACGGCGGAACGAGTGGTTACATTTGAAACCGCCGGAAGCGGTTTTCTTGAAACGTTTCGCCGCGCCCCGGTTGGTTTTCAACTTTGGCATCGCGCTCTCCGGTTTACATGTACTAATTCAACATTGTCCTATCAGGATTTCTTTTTCCTAGGGGCCAGCATCATGATCATCTGCCGGCCCTCCATCTTCGGGAACTGCTCTACCGTGGCATGTTCCTGCAAATCGGTTTCAATCTGCTTCAGCAAGTCCATACCCAGATCCTTGTGGCTCAATTCACGCCCCCTAAACCGGACCGTGACTTTCGCCTTGTCTCCCTCATCCAGGAAACGCACCAGATTACGTATCTTGATCTGGTAATCGCCGACATCCGTGCCGGGACGAAATTTCACTTCCTTGACCTGAATCTGTTTTTGTTTCTTCTTGGCCGCCGCCAATTTTTTATTGAGTTCGAAACGATATTTCCCGTAATCCATGATGCGGCATACCGGCGGTTCCGCTCCGGGGGAAATTTCTACCAGATCCAACTCAGCTTCATAAGCCATCTGCCTGGCTTCCCGGCTGGACACGACACCCGCCTGATTACCTTCGGCGTCGATCAGGCGAACGTTGGGATACTGAATCTCATCGTTCAGCCTAGGCTCTTTTCTATCGGCACTGATAACCAGGTCCTCCAATAACGATTAATGATTGACAGCGCGGCTGGCTACTTCGGCGGTCAGCTTCTGTATAAGATCGGATAAACTAAATAATCCCAGATCTTCCCCCTTCTGAGTACGCAGGGAGACGGTCCGGGACTCCAGTTCTTTCTCGCCGATGATGATGAGATAGGGCACACGCTGCATCGAGTGCTCGCGGATTTTAAAGCCGATCTTCTCATTTCTCAAGTCAGCATCGACGCGAAGCCCCCGCGACTGCAACTCCGATACCAATTCATGGGCATATCCGGCCTGCGCATCGGTGATATTCAGCACCACCGCCTGGATCGGGGCGAGCCAGAGCGGGAAATACCCGGCAAAGTGCTCGATCAGAATACCGATGAAACGCTCCATCGAACCGAGAATCGCGCGATGCAGCATGACCGGCGTGTGTTTCGCGCCATCCTCGGCGACATAGACCGCGCCCAGCCGTTCCGGCATCGAGAAATCCACCTGTATCGTGCCACACTGCCAGACCCGATCCAGACAGTCCGCCAGCGAAAATTCAATCTTCGGACCGTAAAAAGCGCCCTCCCCCGGCTGCAGTTGCCACTCGAGTCCCTTGGAATTCAGCGCCTCTTCCAGGGCCGCCTCGGCCTTGTCCCAGACCTCATCCGCACCCACGCGATTGGCCGGACGGGTGGACAGCTTGACCAGCACCTTCTGGAACCCGAAATCGGCATAAACCTTGTGCAGCAGATCGATAAACACCGAAACTTCGGACTGTATCTGATCTTCGGTGCAGAAGATGTGGGCGTCATCCTGGGTGAACCCCCGCACCCGCATCAAACCGTGCAAAACGCCCGACAATTCGTTGCG
>JAJRDJ010000076.1 GCA_028678445.1 Methylococcaceae bacterium | reverse complement strand
TCCGGATTCAGGCAGCATTCCGAAGATCAGTATGGATAGCCGAAAGTCCGTTTGTGACGGACTGGCGTTTTTTGCGGACGAAAAGCGCTGAGAGTCCTACTCGGACAAAGGGCTCATTACTGTTGCCGCCTTTTACCAGAGCCTGGTGCATAAGGGTTTCAACAGAGTGATAAAGGCTTGACAGATGACCCCGCTGAGGGGGGAAAATCCGCGCACTAACTCCCCACGGAGCAAGCATGGCCCATACGGAATTATTCGGCTGTCGGTCCAATGGGCAGCCCTGCCTGGTGGTTTCCAGCCATACTGAAAACAACACCCGATATGTCGATAAACGGCATGATTCAACCACTAACCGCACCCCCCCAAACCCTCTTGTGCGGACTGAGAACAGCAGAATGGCGTGTCCCTACTGTGGGATGCGCATCATCCCGAGGATGGTTTTTACCTATGGATATCCCGTCAAATCGGTCTGCTCTTTCTGTGCGGGCACCATTTGGCAGCGACCCAGCGTGAAACGGACCTCCCTGGTACGACGGGTGTTTGAGGCGAGCCTACTGACCGGGCTGGGTCTGCTGGTGCTGTCCCTGTTCCTGGGCGGCAAGCCCCCCTGAGGGGGCTTTAGGCGGGACGGGGTTGACGATTAATACGCTTCGTCCTGGGCGCGGTTGAAGTGCCCCACCAAGTCGATCAAATCGTGCCGGTTTTGCCCCGCTGCACGGCGGAGCAACTCGGCAATATCGCTGGCGGTTTCCGGGTCTTCAGCGGTCAGGCGGCGTTGGGCGTCCGCGAGTGACCCAAAGTCAGGGTGGTAGTCCCCCGTCACGGCCACGCCGGCAAAGGATTCCAGCAGGCTGGCCCGATAGTAAGCCTGTTGCGCCGGGGTCAGGTTGTCACCGGTCGCCGCGACTTTTTCCTCTGCCCAGGCCGAAAACGCCTGGCGGGCTTCCTCAGGGGCCGATTTTGCGGCTTCCAGCAGTGCTGGACCGAAGCCCTGGCCTTGATCGCGCGCCGCATTGAAGGCATTGAGGAACCCATTGACGGCGGCTCCACCCACACCGGACAGGTGCTGGGCAGTATCGTAAATCGCCCCGCCGATCACGTCATAGCTCAATTCAGCCGGGGAGGCCTGAGCCGTTGCCGCCTGATGGATTGCCTCACGGAAATAGTCACTCGCTTCGTCATCCATCTCGTCAAAGCCGCTATCGGCGCTTTGTCGGACCCTGGCGCTAGTTTCCTGATAGGTCGCTGTGACCTGGGTTTTGCCTTGGTCAACCCGGTCGGTAATATCGCCCAGGCGTTCCTGCACCTGATGCTCGAGTCCGTGAGCGGGCGCTCGGGGATCTTCGATGCCTTCCTGTTCAACTGCCACGCGTACACCGCCAAAAGGGGGAGCCTCCGTCCGCAGTGCGGCGTTACCTTCCGGCACCCTTGCATCATCCGGGTAGGACGCCCTGAAGGCTTCGCCCAACAGCGCATGGCCCATGGATTCGGCCAGGCGGGACTCATCCCCCGCCAAGTGGCGGTATCGTGCAGGGCTATGACCCGTCAGGAGTGATAGACCCGCCGCGGCGTAACTCTGGTCCGGGTCATTGATCAGCCCGAGGGATTGCCATTCCGCACTGAGTCGTTGGGCATCACCCCGGAGACCGACCTGATCGAGTGCCTTGTCCAGGGCCATGGCACTGTCAGGATTGTTGGCGAGCCGCAGACCGGCTTCCGCGGCGCCAAGGGTGGCTGAACTGCCAAACCGCTGTTGGGTGGTGACCGCCTCCTGATAGGCTTTAGAGGCTGACACGGTATCCTGGGCGGACTGCTGCAGCGAGGACAGGTCCTGACGGGCGAGACCCAGGGAAGCAACCTCGCGGGTACCCGACTGCGCATCGCTGGAGAGGCTGCTGGCGAGATCCGCTTGCCAGGATTGATCGCTCGACACGCGCTGGGCGATGTCCGTGGCAATTTCATCGGCTTTGCTGCGCTCCACATGAAAACGGTTCTGCAGCTGACCCGAGATTCCTGCCTGCAGGCTGTTTGAGGCTTGCCGGGGATCGCTTTCAACGGTTTCACCCCTACTGGTGGCGCGTAGCTGCAACGCACCACTGGCGGCACCGCCGATCAATGCCGCAAAATCATCGCCCGAGACCCCGCTGTCGCGATAGCGGCGGGCAAAGTCCTCTCCGGTATTTTTCAAGAATCGATCCGTTTCGCTTTCAGAGCTGAAGAGTCGTTGCGCAAGACTACTCGCAGCGAAACCTTCCCGGGACCAGTTGGAGGAGTGGGAGGCCTGATGGGCCAGACTCTTCATGAAGCTTTGCGCACTCTGCTGCAACGTACCGTGACTGGAGGTGACGGACGCACTCAGGTCCTGACCCAACTGAAACGTCGGCAGCACCTTCTCCGCCCCGGTCAGGGTGGTTCCTGACACGGGGGCGTGCTGGTGCGCCGTCTGCATGCCCAGCAGGGCGGCGGGATTGACGACCGGTGGGGAGGCGATCTTTTCATCGACAAAATCACCGCCTTGCATGCGGCTGAGAAAGTGCGTGGCCGTGATCGAGCCGCCATAGACCAGCATAAGGGCAATCGCCGGGGTGGAGGAGGCCAGCATGGCACCGACTGAAAGCCAGTTCTGAAGTTCCATGTCCATGTGATAAAGCCCGGCCATGGAGGGCAGATTGAACTCGGCCCTGTTGAGGGCGGCGAGTCCCGCATTGGCCGACAACATGATGTAGAGGTTGATGATCGCCAGAATCGGCATCCACAACTGGATCCAGAGCAGCATCAGGAAATATTGCCCCGTCATCTGGATACCGCGCGCCCCCAACATGACGGAAAAGGCCATCAACGGGGTGATTGCGTAGCTGAACCCCTCAATCCAGGCCAGCATGGGTCTCACCATGCGGGAGAACAGCGTCTGCTCGGCGGCCCACTGGGCATTGCGTTGCTGGATCGCCTGTTCCACCATGGCGGCGCGACTCCAGTGCAAACTGTCTTCATGCCGGCCGACAATGCCTTTTTCAAACATCGGGAGTAAGGTGGCAGCCACCATGTAGTCTTGGGCATGCACCTGTCCCTGGGTCAACGCATCCAGGGCGGTTTGGAGCCGGGCGGCTACCTCCTGACCGGAATTCACGCCCAGGACACCCCGCAGACGCTCTTCAAGACCGGCTATCCCGGCCGTCCCGAGCATCGCTTCCAGCTCTGGCCAGGCGGCGGTGCAGGTGACGACCCTGGGGGCTGCTCCGGTATAGATTTCGGTCGTATAGATCTCGGAATCGAAGCGGAGCGCCGCCAGGACCTGGGGATTCCGGAGGATACTGTCCAGCGCGAGCAGATGGAGATCAACCCCCGTCAACGTGCATTCCTTGACGTAATTGATCACTGAATTTTCGATGTCGCTGCCCTGGGTCGGAGCGTTGGCTTTGCCGAGCTCGATTCTCGACAGCAGATTCTTCCGGACGGCCGTCACGACCTGGAGGGCATCCGCGAAGCCATACCGGGTCATGCTCGGGGTCGAGAAGCCCTGCTCGAACAGGACCGTCAACCGATAGCCCAGGTTGGACAGGATGGACCCGGCCACCGCAGGGCCGAGCGGCACCTGATCGACGACCCGGACCTGGCCGGTGTAGGCGTCTTCAATCGCGACCGGTGTCGAGGGTACAAACAGCGTCAGGTAGATCAGGAGGGCGGCCAGCATATCCTGATAACGCAGGCCCCGCCCATCCCATTGCAGGAAACTCCGGAACACCATGAAGAGGATCCCCAGCAGTCCCCCGATCCCGCCCGCCATCCGGTAATCGCCGGTCGCCGCCAGCATGGCCACGGCATTCAGGATCGCCTGCAGAAAAGCCGCATCCCCAATCGAGTAAATCGTATAGATCATGGCCGGGGGAAGGCCGGTGCGGACCCTGGGGTTTGGCCATAGGATCCATAGTGGCCGGGTTTGAGCGTCCCCATCAGGTCGTGATAAAACGCCATCAGGGACTGGCTATTGCCATAGCGTCCCGCGAGTTCGCTGTATTCAGCGCGCAGTTCCTCCCGTACGTGGTCAAGATTTTCGCTGAGCTTCTGGGCGTAGGCATGGTCATTCACCGCAGTGGCTTGCCGAACGGCATCCAGCATGTCCTGGATCAGCAACTGGGCGAGTTCCAGCGCGATAACCGGGGCGCCTTCCTCGGCCAACAGCCGGGCCAGACCCAGATCCTCTCGCGCGAGGTTCCGCAATAGCGCCCCCAGCGCAGCGGGCGTGACGTCCATGAAGGCCTGCTCGGCCTCTGAAAGGCTGCCGCTGTTCGTGGCAAATTTCTGGATCAGACCAGCCCCGGAATCGGTACCCAACAGGAGCGCCTCGACCTGCGGCTTCAGGCCCTGCAATTCGAGGTTTTCAATACGGGGGTTGAGGCAGCCATCCACGTGCGGCGTGTCGCACCGGTAGACTTTGACGCCGTGGGCCGGGTCTGTCCCAGAACCCGAGCCATTGATGAGGTCACGTAGCCGCAGCATGGGCGGCAGATTCACCAGCGGGGTGTTCTCTCCTTGGCCATCCTCCGCAGAGACCGGGGCTTGCAGGATAAGGGACCCAGTGACGCTCATGATGGCTTCCAGAAAGCCAGGGCCGCCGAATGCAAACCAACGGCCCGCGTGTACCCGGTTGAGGGCGCGCCAGATCAGATTGCCCTGGATCTCGGTTTGGAATGCCCTGGGCGCACCGGACTTGGCCTGCTGGACGGGGTCGCCTTGCCCGCCGCCAGCCGTCCAGCTGCCGAACACATCGGACACCCCTTTCGAGAACGCGATGTTCGACATGCGTGACTTGTTCTGGGTATCGAATGCGGATACGCCGTCATTGACAATCCCCTGGGCCAACTGACACGAGTTCGAGAACAGCTGGTTGAACTGCTGGATCTTCTTCTGCAGATCGGTCATGACATTGCCGCAATCCGGGCACATGGCATTGATGGCCAGCTGAAAGGCATAGCCCCCCGCATTGGCCGCTATGCTTCTCATCAGCGTCACGAACTGGTTCATGTTGATGAACGAGAAGGAACCGCCATACAGGTCGATGCCCCCGCAGCCCGCACTGAACGAGGGCGGCACCATCGCGATGGGCTGGGTCTGCATGCCACGGAGAACGATAAATCGCGGATCACCGTTTCCTCGCCATGACCGACCGAGAGATGATCGACCTCCAGGATCACATTTTGATCAGCAACCATGTTGGCCTTTTCCTCTTATCGGTCGTCTTTTGGCTGAGGACATCATGTTTAGCTCACATTCTGGCAGCTTCATGGTTGCATGAACAACCCTCCAGGTCACCAGCGTCTGGCAGCGTTACCCTGCCACTGAGCGGCCCATGGGATGTGAGGTCTATTACCCCGATAGCGGTGTATGCAACGGCGAGCGTGACTGAGCAAGAACCCCACCAGATTCACCGCCAGAGTGGTGCTATCCACTGCACCCCAGCACTGAAGTGCCCTCGCCAGAACGACTCACCGAGGATGGCGGCGACCCGATGGCCGCTTGCCTGGTGTGGGAGCCGGAAACCCGCTCCTCCAGCAATTCAACGCTGAAAACCGATCGAGCCTACATCACATTCTTGCGGTCACTTTTTGGGAGCCAGCTCAAAAATAATCATTTCCGCATCGTTACCGCCGATGCTGTGCACGGTCATGGCGGCACCGGTTTCCCAGAACACATCACCCGGGCCATACACATGCGTCTGCCCGTTATCCTCGACGCGTAGCTTGCCCTTCAGCACATAACGTGGCCCTGGACCCTCATGAGTATGGTCCGGAGTCTTGAAACCGGAGGGAAACTGTACCCGGATGACCCGCGCTTCCATGTCGGGTCCCATGGGCGGCAGCGCCTGTTTCATCAAGAGCTGTCGTGTCATGCCCGGTGAGCTTGTCTCGCTCGCAAAAGCGGACTGACTCGTGGGGATGGCGACTGACAGCAGAACAATGGAAACCCCGATAATTTTGTTGAGAGCTTGCATAGCTTGATCCTCACGATGATCTGGAAATGAATTATCGAAACCCACCCGGGCATTTCCTGGGTCGGTTACCCAGGAGTGTGCCCGGATGGGGTATCACAACAGATTAGACCGGACGACCGGCCCGCATGGCCTCCGGCACTTCCACCAGCTTGCCGGTTTTCACATCGTAGATGAAGCCGTAGATCGGGATGTACTTCGGCACCAGCGCATGGTTGCGAATGCGCAGTACATCCTCGGCAACGCTTTGTTCCTGGTTCTTGATCGTCAGCCAGTTGATGTACTGACCATCGGTAGAGCCGGGTCCCTTACCGACGTCGTGCCAGCCGGTTGCATCGATCGTGGCGGTGTCGAGGCTCTGGCTCAGCAGGTCGCCCATGATGTCGTTGGTAAACAGCTCCATGCCGCAGTTGGTATGATGGATGACGAACCATTCCTGGGTGCCCAACAGCTTGTGCGAAATAACCAGCGAGCGGATGGCGTCATCGCTGGCCCTGCCGCCG
>JAJRDJ010000446.1 GCA_028678445.1 Methylococcaceae bacterium | reverse complement strand
CGTCATGTTCATGGTGGTCGCCTCTTTCGTTCAGTGGAATTCATGAGAGCGCCACCGTGGCACGTTGGTGCGGTTGAGAGAGTGGCGACCATGCCATGACAGCCCGAGAAAACGATGGCAGCGGTCTGCAGTTCCGGCAGTGCTCGAAGCCTCACCCTTGGATTGTTCGGAATGGGCAAGGAGGTCATGGTAAAGCGGGATGGCATCACGAAATGCATGCGCCAGCGTCCGGCGCTAATCTCCATCGTGACCGGCGCGCTCATGTCGATCTTCTGTGATCGGGGCTCCAGGGTCACGGGTGCCGTCATGGTAATTTTCCCCCCATCGCGCCAGCCCGGCCCCGGTGGTTTCCAAAAATACAGTCGGTGATCAGCCGAAACGCTGCCGAAGAAACCTAATTGAGTGAGCCCTCGACACAAGCCTCCGCCATGATCATGGGCGCGTACAGCCTGAGTTCGAAGTCTCCGGGTTTTTCGAGGGTTTGATAATGGGGTTCTTCGGTGGCCATGGCAGGAGTCTCGGTCAGGGTGAGGGTGAGCAGAGCGGCAACCGAAGTGCCGCGTGACCACCCCCGCACCGGGGGTCGAGGTATCAGTTTCAGGGTTCTCGTTCCGACCCAGCCTGAGTCAGACTGGCTGCCGCCAGGTCATTCTCGCCCTTGAACCTGCGAGACAATTCGGCTACCCAACCCAAGATCAGTTCACTACACGAAATTCGACGGGCAGGCTGGAGCGATCGATGGTTACCAGATGCACCGGGTACGCTATGGCCTGGGCACACGAGCTTCCGGGTAGAGGCCCCGTCTCGCGATACTTGACCAGGATCTTGTTCCTGGCAATTGACTCCACGGCTTCGATAATGACTTGATAGCAAAGGTTGGGGCGTTGCCCCAAAAAAACGCCGAGCACCATATGCTTCGAAAAATCGACCAACGGAGGTTCCGGCGGCGGAGTGACATGACCCGTATGCTCTTCCCAAAGCGACAGCCAGGCCGGAGCATCCTTAACCACGGCCTGTCTCGCGTCCATAATCCCCGATTGATTGCTTTTCTCTACCGTCTCGAAAGCCAGGGGCTGCACGGAAGCCCCTCCGCTCTCGGGACTGCATCCTGGAACCATCAAAGCGACCAGCAATGGGAATACCGGCGTTATGTTCTTGACCATGGTGGGTATCTCCGAAATATAGGGATATCACTGGGTTCTTGATACCCAATGCGAAAATGAGGATGCGCGCGTCGTGGGGGAGTGTCAACGCGGGCGCCATCGTCAGCGTTATGGTGTTCCGTTCAGGTGCGCAGTGGATTAGGTACGGGTGGACCAGTTGCGTACGTAATCAAGCTGCTGCCAGGTATGCGGTGAACCGGGAAAACGTCTTCGCTTGTCCTCGCTGACCTCCTGCCAGAGTTCCGCCATCCGCTCCAGAGCTTGCTGTCCCTCCAGACCCCGATGGACCAGGTGACAACCTATCACCATCCCGGTTCGCCCGACACCGCCCCAGCAATGCACATAAACGTTCCGGCCGGACGCCAGCCATTTATCAATCTGGGTCAGGATCGTATGCATGTGTTCTGGACGCTCGGGAATATCCATATCCCTTATCGTGAGGCGCCGATGGCGCACTATAATTCCGTGTTCCCCGGCCAGCTCGGCTACCAGATGCGCATACGGCGCCAATTCATCCTGGCCCGTTAGGTCCAGAAAGCTGTCGATCCCGCAATCCAGAAATTGCTTTAGTTTGTCCTTGGCCTGTTGTTCGGTGGGGGCACCAGGGTACTCGCCCGCCAACAGGCGACCCGGGATGACCCAGTAGGTGTTGCGATGCGGGCGCGGCGGACTGGTATCGGTCACATTTTTCTCCAGGGGGGAGGCTTAAATTCTAAGGCGATACGGCGGAAATACGATGGATTTCCCTGCCGTGGATGGCCGTGAGTCACACCAGACGATATCGCGATTTAGCTCGAATCATTCCAGTCGCTCATGCCGCCCCAGGCATTGCTTATAGCGCTGCTCGACCCGTTGAGCGAAGCGCGCGGTGGTCAGACCATGCGTGATCTTGGGGCTATTGAGCCGGATCTCGGGCAGGGCGACAGGCGGCAGAGGATGGCCATCCTGCTCTTTCGCCAGCGCAAAGGTCCGGATGAAGAGCTGGGTACGTTCGAAATCGGCGGCTTTTTCCCGGCGCAGGTCTTTTT
This sequence comes from Methylococcaceae bacterium, assembly GCA_028678445.1. GTDB lineage: Bacteria > Pseudomonadota > Gammaproteobacteria > Methylococcales > Methylococcaceae > UBA6136. The sequence continues at coordinate 1,028 of JAJRDJ010000446.1, read as the reverse complement.
CGATTTCGTCTTGGCTCAGCTTGAGTCCGGGCGCGAGTGTCAGCACTGCTTGCAGGGTCTGGCTGGGCTGGTCAGAGACACTGCCGCCTGAATACCGCAGCAGGTCGCCATCGAAATCCATCGCGGTGCCCGTGAGTTGGCTCACGGCTTTCTGGAAGGCCGCGTTGCGGCTGGCATAGCGCCCCGCGTTGAAATCCGCGAAACGGTACAGCATCCGGTCATAGCTGACCGGGTAATCCAACAAATAGGCAACACCAAAATAAAGGCCGCCGCGCCGGGTGAATAGCTCGTCACGCAAGGAACCTTTCTGTTCGTAGGGATAGGGCGTGTCCTTGACATGGGCCTCGGCAAACTTCAGGCTCACTTGCATGGGCCCGCCGGTCTTGACCGGGTTATAGCCTTCCAGCAACTGCCGGCCCAGGGGCACTGTCGAGATCAAGTCCGCATAGAGCCCGTTGAGGTCGTTCTCGGTCCGTAACGCATCGATGCGCTGTGCATAGGTGCGGCCATCGGGAGACTGCATGGATAGCGTCAGGTCCAGCGTCCATTCGGGAATATGGTAAGCCTCGGCGCGCTGCCCGATCTCCTTGCGCACGATCCGTGGCAACCCAGCCACCACCGGCTTGGCATTGAAGGAAGACTCCTGCTCGGTGATGGCGAGGGCGGCACAACTATTTTTTGGGTTGGGCTTGATGTTCAATGCACTGAACGCCGCCTGAAAATCCTTGGCCCACCCCGCCCTGTCTAGAACATTCCTCGGCAACAACTGCTCAATCAAGGCTTGGCCGGACAAAGGCGGGATCTTAGCGGGTTTGGACTTTGGCCGAGTTGGCCGCTGGGGAGGAGTAACGACGGGAGCAGGCTCGGCGGGTTTCATTATGACGGGTTGCGGGTGCTTCGCAACATCCTGGGGTACCGACGCACAGCCCGTGAGAGTCATGCCGATCACGCCCAGCCACAGGGCGGATTTAGTGGTACGGTTTAACATGGTGCGAGAATAGTGTTGTTTGACCGTTGGGTGCGTCGCG
>JAJRDJ010000445.1 GCA_028678445.1 Methylococcaceae bacterium | reverse complement strand
GCCCGAGCGCAACGGTTACGTCTTCGAGCATTATGACCAGCCGGGTTTGGAATCTGCCCTGGGGCGGGCCATTACCGATTACAGCGCGTCGCCCAACGCGTTTCTTGAACTGATAAAGAACAGCATGCAGTGCGATTATTCCTGGAACCAGCCCGGGACGGATTACCTCAATATCTATGACTATATCCGGGAAAAATAAGCCCTGGCGCTCAACCTGGGTATTCCGGAGCATCGTGACCGCCGATTCCGGCGAACGTGACCGCTGTTCTGGGGTATCGTCACCCCGGTCCATGACCCACGTACGGTCGGCTTTGCCGTACTGGGTTTCGATCTTTTTGATGAAATCCGCCAACGTGGTCTTGTCGGATGGGTTGTCCGGCATGACCGCATGAGCCAGTGGGAAGCCTTCCGGCGTGACGATCAGGGCGATCACCACCTGGACACAATCGGAGCGCTTTTCGCGACTGTAGCCGAACTGCCGTTTGTCCGAACTCCGGCACGTCACACTAAAATACGTGCTAGTCAAAGCGTACCGCAGTACCTCGCAACGCACGTCAAACAGCGCCTGCCAGCGCTGCTGCAAAAAGCCGAACAACGCCGCCTGGTCGACCACGAGTTTATCCAAACACCGATGCTGTTAGCCGTCCTTGAAGCGGGTTTTGGCGCGTAGAAACATGCCGATAGTGTTGAAACAAGGGGGCCTTAGGCAAGTAGCCTAGTCGGCACCACACGCGGTTTTCAGGCAAATCCAGGAATTGGGAATCGATAAATCAAGGGGTTGAAAACCAGATGAAGGGGTGAAATGGGCAACATCAGGGTCGAGTTGCGGAAGTCGGGCTAAACAATTCGCGACGTCCGCCCCCCTTGAACAATTCTGCATCCGGGAGAGTTCCCTGGGTATCGTCGCCGCAGTAGCTTCCCGCACCGCTACGTGGAAATAAGCACGCCTAAAACTCAGTCCCAAGCCGCAAATTGACCTTCGCTGGCCAGGCCTTGCATTGACGCTTCTAGCCGGGTCATGAAATCGGTTCGATTCCCGCACCACTGCAGTGGTACGCCCACAAAGACATCGCAGAAGAACGGCACCAGCAAGGCTTCACCCTTGGGCAGAGCTTTGCCGAGGCCGTGCATGAAGACGGGTACAACTGCCGTTGCGGGCTCGCGTTCAAGAACGTGTATCAGCCCGGTCCTGAAGCGACTCATCCGTTCGGGTTCACCGCGACTGCCCTCCGGGAAGAGCAGCAGGATGTCACCCCGTCCGAGAGCTTCGATCAATCCAGCCAGTGGCTCCTCTCCACGCCGGGGAGACCGGCTGATGGGGATGATGCCGACGATGTTCAACATAAACCAGGCCAACAGACGGTTACGCAGAAAGTAATCCGCCGCCGCCACCGGCCTGAGCCGGGTTAAACGACTGAGCGGAAAGAGGCTCATCAGCACCAGTGTATCCAGATGACTGTTGTGATTGGCCACCAGCAGCGCCGGGCCATGCACCGGCAGGCGTTCGCGGTGACGCACATTGAGACCCAGCACGATCAGCACCAACAGGCGGACGATTACACCGAAGAACAGCCAGCGTAGCCACCGGGTCATGGTTCAGAAATAATGGTAGCGGACAAAGTGAAAGAACAACGGTGCGGTGTAGGTCAGGCTGTCGATACGGTCCAGAATGCCGCCGTGCCCCGGAATCAGGCTGCCGCTATCCTTCACACCGATATCGCGCTTGATCGCCGAGATGACCACATCCCCGATGAAACCGGCCCAGCCGATCAGCAGACCGGCCAGCAAGGCATGACTCTGGCTCAACGGCGTCAACCAGGGTGCCAGAAGCACAGCCAACCCGGCGGTGCTCAGAAAACCGCCAACGAACCCCTCCCAGGTCTTCATCGGGCTGACACTGGGCACGATGGCATGACGGCCGAATAGCTTGCCCCAGACATACTGCGCAATGTCGTTCAGTTCGGTGAGCAGCACCACGAACAGCACCAAGCCCGCGCCGCCGGCTACGCTGTCCCTGGTTTCGGGCATCACCAGCAGAAACGCCACATGGCTGATGCTGAAGGCCATTGTCATTAACCCCCAATGTAAGGTGCCGATGGCGCGTAGAAAGTGTTGTGTCTCCCCGATCATGATCATACGCATCGGCAGAAACAGGAAGGCATAGACGGGGATGAAGATGATGAACATCCCGTACCATTCGCGGGCGATCCAGAGATACTGCAAGGGAATGGCCAGGTAAGCCCAGAACAGCACTCTCCGGTCAGCTCGCCGGGTCGGAATCAGACTGAAATACTCCTTGAGCGCCAGAAAGCTCACCAGCGCGAAGAACGCCAACGAAACTTGCCGGTTAAGGCTGATGGCCACGGCGAACACACTGACCATGATCCACCAGGAACGGATGCGTTCGTGCAACTCGGTATAGGGCTTCTCGGGATGACGGTGTTGCAACAGCCATCTAATCGCTGAGGACAGGAGCAGAGCCCCGAACACACCCGCCAACGCAATAGCCACATTGGGTTTTACGGCCAGCCAGTTCATGCTGCAATTTCCCGCAGAGCCGCCTTGGAACGGTTCAACACGGTCAGCAGGCCCAGCAGGGACATGACCGCAAATACCCCGTTCAGCCAGACGCCCGCCGGGGCGCCCAGACCGAGCATCAAGCCGATGAGGCCGATGGCGAAGGCCCGGTCGCTTTTCCCGAGGGGTCCGTCATAACGGCGGCTGGCGCCGATCTGCACCGCTACGACGCCGGCCATTTCGGAGATCACCAACACCAGGGCAAACACAGCGACCCACCAGCCATTCACCCCGGGAACCAGCGCCAGTGGAGCATACAAGACCACATCCGAAAACACATCGCCTAGTTCGTTCAGGATGGCGCCGAGGGGGCTTTTCATGCCGTGCTCCCGGGCCAAAATGCCGTCGATGGCATTCAGCGCCATACGGAGGAACAGGACTATCGGAAGCAGAAGCAAAGGCCAGCGCGCTTGCGACTGAAAGGCCACCGCCCATCCCGCTAAAGCCGATAGCGCTGCCGCCGCCAGCGTGACCTGGTTGGCGGTAACTCCCGCCGCGGCCAAACGGTCAGTCAGGGGCCGCAAGAGGGCCTGGAAACGCGGCTTCAGAGCATAGATGGTGGGCATAGCCGATACCTCGACGCAAGGATAAGGGAGCGGTCGCTTCTGTGGCCGAGCGAAGATATCACTTTCGCGAGGGCGAAACACGGAGGTGTGGTCATAGCACGCCGCCAGCATCGCAATGTCACCATTCGTGCAGCAAAAGTAAGTGCATTCGGCCGTTTGGTCAGCAAGCAATCGACGTCGAACTCCAAAGCTTCCAATCATGAGCTAGCGCTCCCCCGCCACGCTTGGCGCTGATCTACCCAAGCGGACGGTACGCCCTGCTGTAGCACTGTTGCCAGTGAGGTAGAACTTTTTCCCGCGAGATAATCTCCCACCAGTTCCGGCGCCAGGCGATTGAGTTGCAGCACCCGGGAGACATAGCCCGGGTCCAACCCCTCGGCCTTGGCAATCTCGGTCAGTGACGCGAACTTTCCCTCATCCAGAAGATGTTGCCAATAATCCGCTAACTCCAGTGTACGGACCAACGGCGAGGGCTGCTCGGCCTTTTTTGCCTGCCGCTCCGCCTCTTCCCGGAACGCCTCCGGAGCATCCAACGGGGTGATGATTTCATTCTTCATCCCGCGCTTGACCAGGGTCCACGGAATGAAGGTCGTCAGTTTGACCCCGCCGGCGGGCAGGAGGATTGCGGTTGTGACGGGTTGGCCGGTGATCCGGCCTTGGCCTCTTCTGGGCATGCGGTGTCTCCTAGGCGAAGGTGGAAAGAATCTGGCGCTGCGCTGCCCAGTCATTGGGCAAGCGATGGCGCTGCAGCCATTTGCAGGGAATTTGATCCGCCAATTGTTTCAGCAACCCATCGCGCACGGGGTGCACCACCGCTACCTGAGCGGCTAGGTCCACCATCGACTATCGGCCTTGTTCGATCAGGCGGACCGGCGCCACCCGCTCCTGTGCAAGGTTCAGCAATCCAGTCCAGCGTTGGGATTCCGCAGCCAGTTGATCCAGGTCGGCTTCCAGTTGCCGTACCGCCTGGGCGAGCCGTTCGATCTGTCCATCGAGGTGTGGGGCTAGGCTAGCGAGGTAGGTCTCCAGATCCATCAACTTCGCCAGCGAAGCCTCAGTCAGGCGGATCGCGAGAAGGTCCTGGCGGGTCGTGTCCAGAGCCCGATGCCCCGCAGTGTCATGGGAATCTTCGAGGTCCTGGGCGGCGGTCTGGAGATTCGCCCGGACCTTCCTGAGCAGCCGCTGAGTGCGCTCGACTTTCAGTAGGACAGACGCCAGGTTTGCGGAGCTGGACGCCGCGGCTTGGAGCGTGGCACGGAAGGATGGCGGCGGGGCACTATCGGCAGTTACCGCCAAACTGGCATTCGGCACTATCAGGGTCACCCCCAGCACGAGAAGCCTGAACCGGACTGCGGCCATCAAGGTAAGTAATGCTGCAGCGTGATCCCCCAGTCAGCGATCGGTCGGCGTGGCGCGCCTATAGTCCGGCCAACCCTTCCAGTCACCGGAGGATGTCCGTGGTTGGAGTGAGCCATTGCCCAGAGCAGATTGTTGCTGGACCATGCCCTGTGAGAAGGCCGCTGCCATGGCGGCCAACTTCTGCGAAACGGCCTGCCGTTGAAGGTCTGGGGCGGTTCCCGCGGGCTGGGTGACCAAATCGCTATACCGCCCCATCGGCAAACTGTAATCACCACCAGCCTGGCGTTTACAAATCCCCAGCGAGAGATAAGTCACCTCGGCATTGACGTCACGGGCGACCAGCCGGTCCACCAACACATGGATGCCGTAGTTCCGGCTGGGAAAGGCGGCGACAAACGCTGGGCTGATACCCCTTCTGAGCGCAGACTGAATATCGCTGTCAGTCACTGCCGTATTGGTTCGCGTGGTCTGGGCGTCCCAATCGGCGGCTTGTGCCGATTGCATAAGGGACAGTAGCAACAGGAAAGTGACCTTCATAAGGAGTTCATAGGGTTATAGTTTCAATTTCCTCTCCATCGCAAAGATGTGGGTGCGAATCCTGCGCGGAGCTATCAGAGACTGCGTCGGCCGCGCACCTGCCAGCCTGCCGCCAGCCCCATGATGAGCAGCATGAGGATCTGCCCCCACTCGCCCAGCGTCGGGATCGGCTGGGGCGGTAGCGGGGCGGCTTGCACGGTAATGACCGCCGACACGGTGTTCGAGGTGTTCGGGTCGGTGACAGTGATCTGCACCGTAAACGTACCCGGTGGACCTTTCGGGGTGCCGGTGATGGCTCCCGTGGCCGGGCCGAGGAACAGTCCAGCAGGCAACTGCCCACTATAGACGCTAAAGCTCGGCGTGCCGGTCATGCCACTGATCATCGGCAGCAGTTTAAATGGCTTGCCAATGGGCCCCGTCGATGGCGGATAGGCGAAGGTGATGGGGTTAGCGTTGACCGTAAT
>JAJRDJ010000444.1 GCA_028678445.1 Methylococcaceae bacterium | reverse complement strand
GTCAGGTGGGCGATGTACTCCGTATGTCCACTGAAACGGGTGCCGGCCGTATTGATGATGCCCTTATGGACCGGGCAGGTGACCAAGGCGCCAAACTGGCCGCGCTGGCAGGCGCGCGTGGCCTCGGTGAGGGTCGAGAGGACATAGCCGGCATTGGCCGGGTTGAGTTGCCCCGGTGTTGTGGCGGCGGCTCGCGCAACGGGCCACACCCGCATACAGCCGGATGGCTGCGCGGCTGTCTGGCCGGGTGCCCATGGGGTGATGCGGATGTTTAGTCCCAGATGTTCGGCGCGCTGGGCGAGCAGGTCTGGATCACCGATTACCACCCACTCGCAGGGCAGCGCCTGCCGGGCGATCATCAGGCAGAGGTCGGGGCCGATGCCGGCGGGTTCTCCCGCTGTCAGGGCCAGACGGACGAGGGTCATTTTGGTGTCGTGGGGGCTTGCCCTTCGGGGGCGAGTTCCGGAACACGGATTTCGACGTAGGCTTCGTCGCGGATGCGCCGCAACCACAATTCGGTTTCTTCCTCAACCTTGCGCTTGAATATCTCGTCCTGCGCCTGTTTCTTGAGGAGTTCCGCCGTATCGTCCGATTCCTGGCGTTCCAGAACCTGAATGAGATGCCAGCCGAACTGGCTCTGCACGGGTTCACTGAGCTGCTTGGGCTTCAGATTGTTCATGGCTTCCTCGAACTCCGGCACCAGGGCGCCCGGTGTCACGAAGCCGAGGTCGCCGCCTTTCACGGCCGATCCCTTGTCATCGGAATTGCCCCGGGCGAGGTCGCCAAAATCATCGCCAGCCTCGATGCGGGCCTTGATGGACTCGAGCTTCTTGCGCGCATCGTCATTGGTCAGCAGTTCGTTGGGCTTCAGCAGAATGTGCCGCACATGGGTTTTGGTGATGAGTTCAACATTGCCGCCGCGCTGATCCAAAAGTTTGATGATATGAAAACCGCTGGGGCTGCGGATCGGTCCTTCGATTTCGCCTTTCTTCATTTTTGGAGCAATATCGGCGAACAGACTGGGCAGCTCGCTCTGCTTGCGCCAACCGAGATCGCCGCCCTTGAGGGCTTCGGAGGAGTCCGAGGAGCTTAGGGATGCCTGCTTGAAGTCCAGTCCCTTGCGCAGTTCCGCGATCAGTTTGTCGGCCTTTTCGCGGGCTTCCTGAACGGCAGCAGGTGGCGCGGCCTGTGGGGTGGCGATGAGGATATGCCCGACCAGGTATTCGGTGTTGGGATTGGCGCTCCCCTTGCCCCGGCTGTCCAGCCAGTGCTGGATTTCGCGGTCGCTGATTTTGATCTGACTGTTGACCTGGTTGGTGCGCAGCCGTTGCTGCGCCAGTTCGCCACGGATTTGTTCCAGGAAGTCCGGGTATTCGATGCCCTCGGCACGCAGCGAGCTACGCAGTTCCTCCGGGGTCAGGTTGTTTTTCTGGGCAATTTGCTGCACGGCCTGTCTGAGGGTTTCATCGTCCACGCGGAATCCTGATTTTTCGGCCAGATGAATCTGGATCTTTTCCAGTATCAGCCGGTCCAGTACCTGCCGGGCGAGGGCAATCCCGGAAGGCGGCTCAGTGCCGCTCCGCGACAGGCCTTCCCGGATCACGGCGATTTTTTTCTGGAGTTCGCTCTCCAGAATCACGTCGTCCTCCACGACGGCTACGATGCGGTCCACTCCATCGGCGAGCGCCGCTCGTGGCCACGGGTTCGCCAGCGTCAGGACGATGCCGGTGAGTAGCGGCAGGGAGACGATGAATGTCTTGAGTTGAATGGTCATGTAGGTTTCGTATCAATAATCCCGGTAACGGTAACCCGTGATGCTTCTTTCGAGGAACCGGTCGACCTGATCGCCGAGGCTGGTTAGACCCTTCAGTTCAAACTGCAGAAACACCGCGTTATTCGATTGTGCCGTGCCATCCGCGTTTATGGTGTTGAGATAACGACGGCCTATCAGGCTGAAGCGCCAGCAGCAGGTCTCCCGCTCGAAACCGAAGAAGCTTTCGGTAGTGACGTTGTTCAGCAGCGAGTATTGCCAGCGCCCGATCGCATTCCATCCGGCGAATATGGGTAGCCGCATGGACACATCGGTCAGGTTGAGGCAGCCGAAGTTGTTGGTGATGAAATTCTGTCCCACGAACGAGGGCGCGCAGCTGCCGGTGTATTGGTCCTTGCGGTACCGATAGGCCGCATTGAAAATCATGTTCTGCTTGTTGTTATATTGCAGCTCAACCTGGCCACGCTCGATTTGATTAAAGGACGGGTTGTACTGTCCGGCGGTATAGACGGACCAATGATCGGTGATCGAACCATAGATATCGCCGATCAGGTTGGAAAAGCTTTGTGCGTAGGTATCGGGCGGCGGTCCGGCGGGCGTGACTTGCCGGCCCTCAAAATAGGCGAGATTACCGAGGGTGGAGCGGAAACGCTCAATACCCGTGGTTTGATCGATCAATCGCGAGGTGAATGCGGCCGTCAGATTGTTGGCGTCACCTACTCGGTCATAACCGGCATACCGGTTTTCCCGGAAGAGCTGATAGTAGGTGAAGTCATACGAGGTGGTGTCGAAAAGCGGGATGTTCTGTTGGTTGACGGTCGGGATATAAACGTAGAACAGCCGGGGTTCCAGGGTTTGTTGCATGGGCGTGTCACCCAGGGAAAAATCCCGGTCGAAATACGTGCCGCTGTCCAGCGAAAAAATCGGCACGGTATAGTTTTCGCTGCTGTTGGTGGTGGTATTTACGAGCAGATTCTTTTGGAATTCGGACCAGTACTGGGGGCTTTGCAGTATGTATTGATTGAAAGCCAAGGTTGCACTGGGCCGGATGAAGCCTGAGCTATTCTCCATGGGATAAGTCAGTTTTGGTCTGATCAGGAAGCGTTGGCCCATGGTCATGATATTGCTGTCGGCCTGAATCGATGCAAACTGGGTCTGATTGCTGAACTGTAGCCCGGTATCCGCGATATTTTGCCCGAAGTTGTGCTCGAGTTTCGGTAGATAAAAATAGGGGTACAGATTTCTGGGTGTGCTCGGATCAATGGTCTGGAAGTAGTTGGCCATCGTGGAGATGGGGCCGATGGGACTGTTGTAATTGAGCGTGGCAATGCTGGCAATGTTGCGATAATCCACCAGGTTCAGAGGTGAACCCAACTGGTTGAGATAGTTAAAGTCCGAGACCCAGTTGGCATCGATATGGGCGAATATATCCTCGCTAAAGCGTGTGTCATCCCGGAAACCCACTTCCCCACGCGTGGTCTTCGTCTCATCGTCATAAGGCAGAATATCGCCAACCAGGCGAGTCCTGGACATATCGTCCATGTAGCGGAAATCATTCCGCAGCATGAAGCCACGTTTCGTGAGGTAGCGTGGCTGGACCGTGTAGTCGTAGTTGGGAGCCAGATTGAAGTAGTACGGTATCGAGAGATCGACACCACTGACCTGGGTGATACCAAAGTTCGGGGTCAACAGGCCGGAGACGCGGCGCTTGTCGATCGGAAACTCCATGTAGGGGGTGTACAGGAAGGGGACGTCCATGAACTCGAACCAGGCATGCTGCGCGGTACCGGTACCCGTGTCCTTGTTGATTTTGACCTTGGACGAATGCAGCAGCCAGTCCTGATCTCCCGGGGGGCAAGTCGTGTAACTGAAGTTTTCGTAGCGTGACAGATCACTGCTGTCGACATGGGTGAGCCGGGAGGTACCGCGTCCCGGCACGGCGGGCAGGATGAACTGACTGTTGCGGAATACGCCGCGGCTTTCCTTTCCGTCCATGAAAGCCGAATCGCTGGAGATCGCCAGTCCCTTGTCCTTGTAAGTGACGTTGCCATGGACGTTGACGGCATTGGTCTTGAGGTTGCGGGTGATGTAATCGCCCCAGAGTGTCTGGTCGGCCTTGACCATTTCGGCTGAGCCGGTGAAGTTGGTGACTTCATTATCGATCAGCTCGAAATAGTCTGACTGAATATCGATGGGCGCTTTTTCTCGCGCCAGTTTTTCCTCGGGGGTGAGAATGAATTCCGACAGTGGGGGGGGGCGCTTTTTGCCGACCTTGGGAGCGCAACTGCGCTGCCAGGGGTTGACGGGCATCAACCCCATCATGTTTTCGAAACGGTCCTCATCCTCCCGGGTAATGGTGTTTGATTCCGCCCAGTTTTCCGTCTCTTCGCCTTCTTCGCTAACGACATGCGCAAGGCCTCGAGGGTCGCGGCCACTCAAGGAGCACACCCAGCCCCGGTCAGGGCCTTCATCGAGGCCGGGCGTGCAATTCCAGCCCGAGACGCGGGCTTTGGCCGGGTCACCTTGTGGTAGCAGTGTCTTTTCAAAGGGGGCTTTACTCCTCAGGAGTTCAGGCTGGTCTTCCGGGTCCGCGATGGGGGTCGAGGCATCGCTGCCATTCGGCGCTGAAGATGGGTCAGCCCCCAGCTCGATAGTGTCATGGTCGGTTTCACGCGATTGGTTCAGTGAAGTTTTCGACCCGCACACCCACGCACCACCGTCGCCCCCCTTGGCGCAGTTCCAATCTGAGGCGGCACCCATGACCGCAGGGGACAGAATGCCAAGGTAAATCGCCAGAAACGAGAGACTAAACCTGGTGCTAACGAAATCCACCATTGAGGCGTTATTGACCGGGTCGTAGCGGGAAACAGGCGGCATGAGCCATCACTAGTCCAGTCGGGAAAGGAATCATAGGTACCTTACCGGAAACTCTGTGGTCGTCGGAAAGTGGGCTTTATGGTGAAATATCCGCTTTCGGCCGGCCATTTTACCCAAAGCGTGGGTTCCGGTAAGTTTTTTTCTCCAACACATCACGCGCGACATGTTTTCCAAGGATACTCGTTACCCTCTGCTGCTGGATTGGCTGCGAACCGATCTGGGCCGCGCGGTTGAATCAATTGCGCCCGCTTCGACTGACGCCAGCTTCAGGCGCTATTTTCGGATTCACTCAGCGGGCCAGACGCACATTGTCATGGACGCTCCGCCGCCCACGGAGAACGTCAGGCCTTTCGTGGCCGTGGCGGGGCTGCTGCGGCAGGCGGGGGTGCAGACGCCCGAGATTCATGCCGTCGATGTCGAGCGGGGGTTCGTTCTATTGAGCGATTTCGGTAATCGTAACTATCTGGACGTACTGAACGAGGATAGCGTCCAAGCGCTCTACGGTGATGCGCTGGCGGCGCTGCTCTCCATGCAGCGGGCTGTGCGGGCCGATACGGCAGACTTGCCATCCTACAATGAAAAGCTGCTGCGGACCGAGCTGGGTATCTTCCGCGATTGGTTCCTGGATCGCTGGCTGGGGCTGGAGCTATCCGCCATAGAGTCCGCCATGCTCGACGCTGTCTGGCAGATTCTGACCGACTCGGCCCTCGAGCAACCCCGCGTCTGTGTGCACCGGGACTATCACTCCCGCAACCTGATGTTGACCGAGGATGACAATCCCGGGGTCCTGGATTTTCAGGACGCCGTAATAGGACCCATTACTTATGATTTGGCGTCCTTGTTGCGGGATTGCTATATCGCCTGGCCGGTTGATCGGGTCCACTCCTGGGTGGAGGCTTACCAGGATGATCTGCAAACGGCTGGCCTGCTGAAAACGCCGGACGCGCATCGCTTTCGCCGCTGGTTCGACCTCATGGGTATGCAACGACATCTCAAGGCGGCCGGCATTTTTTCCCGACTGAACCTTCGCGATGGGAAACCGGGGTATCTCAAGGACATCCCGAGAACCCTCAATTACGTGACCGAGGCCGGGCAGGCATATCCGGAGTTGTCCGGATTTATGCAGTTTATCGAGCAGCGGGTTCTGCCGCGCCTGGCCGCGGAGGCACTGTCATGAGAGCCATGATTCTGGCCGCCGGGCGCGGCGAGCGCATGCGGCCCCTGACTGACCACACGCCAAAACCCTTGCTGAAGGCGGGTGGCCGGCCACTGATCGAGCACCTCATCAGCGGGCTGGTCGCTGGTGGTATTACTGAAATCATCGTCAATACGGCGCACCTTGGAGAGCAGGTTGAAGCCGCGCTGGGTGATGGCTCGTATCTCGGCGCTCGGCTTCGCTTTTCACGGGAAGGCGAGGCACTGGAAACGGGTGGCGGCATATACCGGGCGCTGCCGTTATTGGGCGAGAAACCGTTCCTGGTAGTGAATGGTGATATCGCGACCGATTTTCCCTTCGGGGCTCTCACGCGGCTGCCGATCGATTTGGCTCACCTCGTCCTGGTTCCCAATCCCGTGCATCATCCTACAGGGGACTTTGGCTTGAAGGAAGGCAAGGCGCTGGATGGCGGAACCCCCCGATTTACCTTTGGAGGAATCGGTGTCTACAGCAGGGAGCTCTTCAGGAACAGCTCCCCAGGCAGCTTCCCGCTGGCCCCCCTCCTCAGGGCTGCCATGGCGCGGGGGGGCGTCTCCGGCCAACTCTACGAAGGGCTCTGGATGGATATCGGTACCGTAGAGCGTTTACGGGATTTCGATAATTATTTGCGCGCCAAGAGGTAAGGTGTCCGGATGGATGGCTGCGTACCGGCGAGTACTCGAGCATTAAAGGTTTGCCCGGAAGCGCAGCACATTTGACCTGGACCAGGAATTCACCGCCGGGACGGTGTCAACGATGATAAGGATGGCGGTTCAGCAGGCTCCAGGCGCGGTAGAGCTGTTCCGCGACGACCACCCGCACGAGGGGGTGAGGCAGGGTGAGGCGGGAGAGGCTCCACATCTGCTGGGATCGTAACCGGCAGGCGTCGGAGAGTCCTTCGGGGCCGCCGACCAGCAGCGCTACCCGGCGACCATTCCATAGCCAGAGCTGTAGCTGATCGGCCAGCTCTGCCGTGCTCCAGGCTTTGCCGCCGACTTCCAAGGCAATGACGTGATCGTCGCGAGAGAGAGCAGCGAGCAGGCGGTCGCCCTCTTCGTTGCGGTTGCGCTCGATATCGGCTTGCTTGCCACGCTTGCCCGGCGCGATTTCACGCAACACCAGTTCACATTCGCGTGGCAGACGTTTGGCGTATTCCTGGTAGCCTTCGGTCACCCAGCCCGGCATGCGGTTGCCGACGGCGACCAGCCGAATCTGCATCAGGGCTGCCGCTTGACTTAACAGTTTTCAGGCGATTGCGAGCATGCGCTCCAGCGCCAGCCTGGCCGGTCGGGCATCTTCTTCCCGCACCTGGATGCGATTGACTACATGCCCTTCCACCAGGTTTTCGAGTATCCAGCAGAGATGCTGGGGATCGGTGCGGAACATGGTCGAACACATGCAGACGGTGGGTGACATGAAATGCACGTCCACACCGCGCGGCTTCATTTCGTTGGCCAGACGGTTGACGAGGTTCAGTTCGGTGCCGACCAGCCACCGGGTGCCGGGTTCGGCGGCCCGGATGATTTTGAGGATGGACTCGGTTGAGCCTATGTAAGGGGCTTTCTGGCAGACTTCAAACGAACATTCCGGGTGGGCGATGACCCGCGTTTCGGGGTACTTTTCCAGGAAGCGGTCGATATGCTCCGGCTTGAACATCTGGTGGACCGAGCAAAATCCTTTCCATAGGATGATACGGGCTTTCCGGATTTGCGCCTCGGTCAGTCCGCCCAGGGGCTGGGAAAAGTCCCAAGTGACCATTTCTTCCAGCGGAATGCCCATGCGGTAGCCAGTATTCCGGCCTAAATGCTGGTCGGGGAAGAACAGGACTTTCTCGCGCTGTGCAAAACTCCACTCCAGAATTTTTTGCGCATTGCTTGAAGTGCATACGATGCCGCCGTGCCGCCCGCAAAAGGCTTTAAGGTCGGCGGCGGAATTGATATAGGTGACCGGGGTGATGCTGGCTTCTGCATCGAGGACCTGCGAAAGCTCCCGCCAGCCGCGTTCCACGGCGGGCAGATTGGCCATGTCAGCCATCGAACAACCGGCGGCAAGGTCGGGCAGGATGGCGATCTGCTCGGGACGCGACAGGATATCGGCCACCTCCGCCATGAAATGCACACCGCAAAAAATGATGAACTGGGCGCTGGATTGCGCGGCTTCGCGCGAGAGCTTCAGGGAATCGCCGGTGAGATCGGCATGCCGGAAGACTTCATCGCGCTGATAGTGATGGCCAAGTATCACGCAGCGCTCGCCGAGTTTTGCCTTGGCGGCGGCGATGCGGGTCTCGCATCCGGCGTCTTCCAGCAGGGCGTATTCTTCCAGGGCGAGGGCAGGGGCTAACATTTCGATGGGCTCTCCGTGAGTGGGGTGCGACGGATAATACTAGACTAATGCAGTCGGAAATAGAGGATCAGCGCTGCCCGGCATCCAGGTCATCGAGCTTGAGGAAAGTCCGGGTGCCTAGCTCACGGTCGGCATAGCCGGGGTGTGACCGGTCATTGCCTTGTGTAGTGTGCGTTTGTGCGATGCTGCCGAGCTCGACCCAGCTGCCGAGCGGTGCCCGCAAGCGGGTGGATACCGACTGGGTGTTGATGATGCCGCCTCGGTATAGCCGATCGGACCAGGGTTCGATGGCGATTTGCACTTCTCGATCTTCGGTCAGCCTGGGGGTCACGGCGAACCCCGTCGTGACCGGCTGATAAGTCACCCCGTCCCCGTAGTAGCCATCACGGTTGAGCAAGGGCACCGCCTGACCGATCTCGATCATGGCGGTCTGGCCATCCAGGGTCTGCACGAATTGGTTCGCCTGATTCTGGTCTTGCTGGCGTGACGCCGAGAACTGGCCCTGGAAGGAGACGCCCCGCCCGCCGTTTCCTGCACCGATGGCTATCCCTCCATTCAGTGCCGCGGCGGTCAGCTGATTGCCTTGCGCTACGGTAATCCGCAACCGGTGCGGACGCTGATCGATCTGGTCGAGCACGGTACGCAAGGCGTTGACCGTCGTCGGGCTGGCTATGATGATCAACTGGTTATGGTTGGGCACCAGGTTGTCATTGGGTTCCAACAAAGGCTTTAGCAGAGGAATGAGCTCTTCCGCAGGCCGATGGCGGAGCTCGATCACGGCAATTTCCTCCGCGCTGGCCGGGAAAGC